>JAAYXJ010000229.1 GCA_012515985.1 Gammaproteobacteria bacterium | reverse complement strand
TTCCGGCTGCCGTCGGCGCTGGACAACCGGCCGCTGCGCTTCGAGGAGTGGGAGGATCGCGCGCCACGCACGATCTTCGTCTCGGCCACGCCAGGCAAGTACGAGCTGGAGCACTCCGGCGAGGACGTGGTGGAGCTGGTGGTGCGGCCCACCGGCCTGGTCGATCCCGAAGTCGAGATCCGCCCGGTGGCGACCCAGGTCGACGACGTGCTAGGCGAGATCCACCAGCGCGTGGCCATGGGCGACCGCGTGCTGATCACCACGCTCACCAAGCGCATGGCCGAGAACCTCACCGAATACCTCGGCGAGCACGACGTGCGCGTGCGCTACCTGCACTCCGACGTCGACACCGTGGAACGGGTGGAGATCATCCGCGACCTGCGCCTGGGCGAGTTCGACGTGCTGGTGGGCATCAACTTGCTGCGCGAGGGGCTGGACATGCCGGAGGTGTCGCTGGTGGCGATCCTGGATGCGGACAAGGAGGGGTTCCTGCGCTCGTCCGGCTCGCTGATCCAGACCATCGGCCGCGCCGCGCGAAATGTGCGTGGTAAGGCGATCCTGTATGCCGACAGGGTGACTGACTCGATGAAGCGGGCGATCGAGGAGACCGACCGCCGCCGGCAGAAGCAGATCGAGTACAACGAAGAGCACGGGATCACGCCCAAGTCGGTGGCCCGGGCGGTCATGGACATCATGGAGGGCGCGCGCTCGGAGCCGGCGCTCGAAAAGCGCGGCAAGGGCGGCAAGGGCAGGAAGCAGGTGGCCGAGCAGGCCGAGGACTACGCTTCGCTCCCGCCCGCCAAGCTGGCGGCCCGCCTGGAGGAGCTGGAGCAGCGGATGTTCCAGCACGCCCGCGACCTCGAGTTCGAGGAGGCCGCCCAGGTGCGCGACCAGATCCGCCGGCTCAAGGAGGTCACCCTGAAGTAGGAGCGCCTCTCAGGCGCGAAGCCGCGTGAATCTCGGCGTGGTGCGCGGCTCCGGTCAGAACGTGGCCGCCGAAGCCCCGCCCCGGCCCACAAGTCACGCGGCTTCGCGCGTAAGACGCCCTCCTACAAATAAGGGCCGGGATGTTGTCCCCGGATGCTCGCCCGGGATAGAATCCCGCTCCTGATGGGCGGTTAGCTCAGCGGTAGAGCACTACCTTGACATGGTAGGGGTCACTGGTTCGATCCCAGTACCGCCCACCACGCGCGACGGCGTGGAACCCGAAACGGCGCGGCCACGGTCCGCGCCGTTGCTGTTTTTGGCCTCCTGACTGGTTCGCAATGATCACGATTACCCTTCCCGACGGCAGCAAGCGCGAGTTCGACGGCCCCGTCACCGTCATGCAGGTGGCCGAATCGATCGGGCCGGGCCTGGCCAAGGCCACCGTGGCGGGCAAGGTGGACGGCCGCCAGGTCGATGCCTCCGACGTGATCGATCACGACGCCACGCTGCAGATCCTCACGCCAAAGGATCCGGAAGGGGTGGAGATCATCCGCCACTCCTGCGCGCACCTGGTCGGGCACGCGGTCAAGCAGCTGTACCCCGAGGCCAAGATGGTGATCGGCCCGGTGATCGAGGACGGCTTCTATTACGACATCTGGTACGAGCGCCCGTTCACGCCCGAGGACATGGCAGCGATCGAGCAGCGCATGCGCGAGCTGATCGACACCGAATACGACGTCATCAAGCGCATGACGCCGCGCGAAGAGGTCATCGAGACCTTCAAGGCCCGCGGCGAGGACTACAAGCTGCGCCTGATCGAGGACATGGGCCCGGAAGTGACCGAGATGGGGCTCTACCACCACCAGGAATACGTCGACATGTGCCGCGGGCCGCACGTGCCGAACACGCGGTTCCTCAAGTCGTTCAAGCTGCTGCGCATTTCCGGCGCCTACTGGCGCGGGGATTCCAGCAACGAGCAGCTGCAGCGCATCTACGGCACCGCCTGGGCCGACAACAAGCAGCTCAAGGCCTACGTGCAGCGGATCGAGGAAGCCGAGAAGCGCGACCACCGCCGTATCGGCAAGCAGCAGGAACTGTTCCACCTGCAGGAGGAAGCGCCCGGCCTGGTGTTCTGGCACCCGAAGGGGTGGGCGGTGTGGCAGGTGGTGGAGCAGTACATGCGCCGGGTGTACCGCGAGAGCGGCTACGGGGAAGTGCGCTGCCCGCAGATCCTGGACGTGAGCCTGTGGAAGAAGTCCGGCCATTGGGACAATTACAAGGAGAACATGTTCTTCACGGAGTCCGAGAAGCGGACCTATGCGGTGAAGCCCATGAACTGCCCGGGCCACGTGCAGATCTTCAAACAGGGCCTCCACAGCTACCGTGACCTGCCGATCCGCTACGGCGAGTTCGGCAGCTGCCACCGTGACGAGCCGTCTGGCGCGCTGCACGGGATCCTGCGCGTGCGCGGGTTCACCCAGGACGACGGCCACGTGTTCTGCACCGAGGGCCAGATCGAGTCCGAGGTCACCGCCTTCCACGCCCAGGCGATGAAGGTGTACCGCGATTTCGGCTTCGAGGACGTGCAGGTCAAGCTCGCGCTCCGCCCGGAGCCGCGCATGGGCGACGACGCGGTCTGGGACAAGGCGGAGGCGGCCCTGCGCTCGGCCCTGGAGGCCACCGGCGTGGAGTTCGAGGAGCTGGAGGGCGAGGGTGCCTTCTACGGTCCCAAGGTGGAATACCACTTGCGCGATGCGATCGGCAGGACCTGGCAGCTCGGCACGGTGCAGGTGGACTTCATGATGCCGGGCCGCCTGGGGGCGGAGTACGTCGACGAAAACAGCCAGAAGCGCACCCCGGTGATGCTGCATCGCGCCATCGTGGGTTCGATGGAGCGGTTCATCGGCATCCTCATCGAGCATCACGCCGGGGCGTTCCCCGCCTGGCTGGCGCCGGTGCAGGCGGTGGTGATGAACATCACCGATGCGCAGGCGAAGTACGTGGAAGAGGTCCGGAAAACCCTTGCAGATCAAGGGCTCAGGGTCGAATCCGATTTGCGCAACGAGAAAATCGGCTATAAGATCAGGGAGCACACACTGCAGCGTGTGCCGTACCTGCTCGTGGTGGGGGACCGCGAAAAGGAGAACGGTGCAGTGGCGGTGCGGACCCGCTCGGGGGAGGATCTGGGCAGCATGCCGGTTGACGGCTTCATCTCACGTCTTCACGACGAGCTTGCGCTAGCATGAACGTGTAACGACCCGGCGCGGACGCGCGCCGGCATCTCCGGACGCTGACGGGCGGCCGGTTTCACCGATTTTGGAGATTGCAATATCAGTACCCCGGACAGGCAGAACCGCAGGAACCAGGACATCCGCGTACCGCGCGTGCGCGTGATCGGTTCCGATGGCGAAATGATCGGCGTCCTCTCGCGGGACGAAGCGCTGCAGCAGGCGCAGGAAGAAGGCCTTGACCTGGTCGAGATCCAGCCCAACGCCGATCCCCCGGTATGCCGGATCATGGATTACGGCAAGTACAGGTTCGAGCAGCAGAAAAAGGCCAACGCTGCGAAGAAGAAGCAGAAGCAGGTCGAGATCAAGGAAGTGAAGTTCCGCCCGGTCACTGACGCTGGCGACTACGCGATCAAGATGCGCAAGATGCGCGAGTTCCTGGAAGATGGGGACAAGATCAAGGTCAACATCCGGTTCCGCGGCCGCGAGATGAGCCACCAGGAGCTCGGCCGGAACATGCTTGACCGGATCGAGGCCGACCTGGGCGAGGACATCGTGATCGAGTCCCGTCCGCGCATGGAAGGCCGCCAGATGGTCATGATGATCGCCCCCAAGAAGAAATGACCTTGGGGCCGGCGCCCTCGTAGGAGCGCGTCTTACGCGCGATACCGCGTGACCTGTCGAATGGCGGGTCCCATCGGCCGCGGCTCCGGTACCGGCGCCCCGGCCCGGATTGCAGAATGCATGGGGCCGCGGCATAATGGCCGGCTCCGG
>JAAYXJ010000228.1 GCA_012515985.1 Gammaproteobacteria bacterium | reverse complement strand
GTCGCCGATCAGGAACACCACCGTGTGCCCCAGGTCCTGGAACTGGCGCATCTTGTTGAGCAGCACGGTGTGGCCCAGGTGCAGGTCCGGTGCGGTGGGGTCGAAGCCGGTCTTGATGCGCAGCGGGCGGCCTTCAGCCAGGCGTGCGGCCAGCTCGTCGGTCTTGAGGATCTCATCGGCCCCGCGGGCGATGAGGTCCAGCGCCTCGCGGGTGGTGTGGGAATGGGTCACGGCGGTGTTCCAGGGCGTGGCGGCAGCGTCAAAACGTGACCGCCATCAAGTGGGCTTAATGTGATTCTAACGTTTGTGGCGATGTGAAAATGCCTGACCGGTCAATCATTTGACGCATGGTGCTCACGTCTTTATCGTACCCCGCTGACGAGTCCTTCACTCGGGTAACGGAACGAAAATGACGCCTCTGGATCCTGCCTCCGCAACGGAGCGCAACCGTCTCGTCCGTCTCTCCAACCTTGACCACGTTGCCGCCGGCGAAGCCCGGGCGGCGCAGGCGGCTGCCGCGGCACCGCGCGGCTTCCGCGGCCGCTGGACCCGGCGGCAGTGGCTGCAGGCCAGCCTGCTGGGCACCACCGCGGCGCTGGTGTGCGCCCTGGTGCCGGGGTTCTCCAGCGCCATGCAGGTGCACGATGGCAAGGCCCACATGGCCACCATGGCCCTGGCGCTGCCGCCCGCGCCCGAGCGCGACGAGGCCGTTCCCACCAGCCACTGGGAGCTGGTGACCGTGGAATCCGGCCAGACCCTGGGCGAGATCTTCGCGGCCCGCGGCGTGCCCGTCGCGACCCTGCACCGGATCCTGGAGACCGAGTCGGCCAGCACCGCGCTGGCGCGGATCCGGCCGGGCACCGAGCTGGGCTTTGAATTCGATTCGGCCGACGGCAGCCTGCTCGGCTTCCAGTTTGATCGCAGCCAGACCTAACGCATCGAGCTTGCGGTGGCCGGCGACACCATCACCGAACAGGTGATCGAGCGCCCGGTGGAAGTGCACACCACGGTGGTCACCGGCGAGATCCGCAATTCGCTGTACGGCTCGGCGCGCCAGGCCGGCCTGACCCCGGGCGCGATCGCCACCCTCACCGACCGCATCTTCCAGTACGACATCGACTTCGCCCGCCAGATCCAGCCGGGCGACCGCTACAGCGTGCTGATCGAGGAGCTGTGGCGCGAAGGCGAGCGCGTGGGCAGCGGCGAGGTGGTGGCCGCCACCTTCACCACCGGCGGGCGCACGTTCACCGGCTTCCGCTTCGAGCACGACGGCAAGGTGGAGTATTACGACGCCGACGGCCGCCCGCTCAAGCGCAGCTTCATCCGCTCGCCGATCGAATTCGCCCGCCTGAGTTCGCGCTTCGGCAGCCGCCGGCATCCGATCCTGGGCACCATGCGCATGCACAACGGCGTGGACTACGCCGCCCGCACCGGCACCCCGATCATGGCCGCTGGCGACGCCCGGGTGCAGTTCCGCGGCCGCCAACGCGGCTATGGCAACACCGTCATCCTCGACCACGGCAAAGGCCACACCACCCTGTACGCGCACATGTCGCGCTTTGCCAACATCCGCCAGGGCGAGCGCGTGAGGCAGGGCCAGGTGATCGGTTATGTCGGCGCCACGGGCCTGGCCACCGGCCCGCACCTGCATTACGAATTCCGCGTCAACGGCAAGCACCGCGATCCGCTGAAGGTCACCATGCCGCCGCCCGAGCCGCTCAAGGGCGAGGCGCTGGCCCGGTTCAAGGCCGAGACCGCGC
>JAAYXJ010000227.1 GCA_012515985.1 Gammaproteobacteria bacterium | reverse complement strand
CGGCATCCACGTGTTCCTTCAGGTCGGGCGGCGTGACCAGCAGGATGTCCTTGAGCGCCTGGCGGATGGTGCCCAGCGGCATCGGGATGATCACCACGCACACCAGCGCCAGCACCGCGGGATCGATGTAGGGGGCCACCGGCGCCCAGCGCGTTCCCTCGACCAGCATGCCGCCTGCGAACGCAAGCAGCAGCGCCGCCGCCAGCAGCGCCGCCATCAGCCAGCCCTTGGCATCCAGGGCCACGAACGCGGAGCCGATGCGCCGGTTGGCGCGGGTCTGGAACACCCACATCACCAGGCACGTGGCCAGGGTCAGCGCCGAATACACGACGGCGTGGCCGAACCGCAATTCGCGCCCGCCGGTCATGAAGGACTCGATTGCACCGATCAGCGCGTAGACCGCGGCTCCCGTCAGCAGCACCCCGGTCACTCCCAGCACGATCGGCTCCAGGTGCCAGAACCCCATGGTGAAGCGTTCCACCAGCCGCTTGTTGCGCAGGTCGCCGGCGGTGGAGGTGGCGATCAGGTTCGCCACCAGCAATCCCACCGTGGTCATGATCGCGTCGATGAACGAGTACACGCCATCGAACACGATGGCACTTGAGCCCGACGCGAGGCCGAACACGATCCCCAGCACTGCGAACACCACGATCACGGTGATCGAGATGCGCAGCACGCCCTGCTCGCTGTGCGCGTCCAGGTGCCACCGAGATGGACCAACCTCCATCGCACCGCTCTCCGCCTGCGCCATCGGCTCAGGCTAGCGCATCAGCCCCGCTCAGGATCCCGTCCGGGTGGGAACGCGGTAATCGAGCGGAGGGCTTACACGCCGCTGCAGCGGCTGGTAGGGGCGGTCACCGCGGCGCCGCTCGAACTCGTCGCGGGCGGCATCCACCACGTCCGGGCTGGAAAACAGTTCCACCGCGGCCATGGCCAGCGCCGATGCGGCGTTGAGGGCCCCGCGCTGGCCGATCGACATGCCCGAGGCGGCCACGGCCTGCCAGCTGTGGGCTGGCGTGCCCGGCAGGCCGCTGTGGGCGATCAGGCGCTCCAGCGCCTCGCGTGCATCCATTTCGCCCGACAGCGGCGGCAGCTCGATGGTCGGCTGGCCGGGCTCGCCAGCAGGCGCGATGATCTGCAATCCGGCATGGCGCGCAAATTCGGGCAGCGTCTCCGCCAGGCTTCCGCCCGGCACATCGAACGTCACATCGCCGCCCAGCGCCGGTCCGGCGCCCATCGCCATGGCAAGCACTCCCAGCCTGACGGCCCGGGCAAGTGCACCGTGTCTGTTTCGCATCACCTCTCCTCCCCAAGGTCGAAACACCATAACGGCCAGGCAAACCGGGCCCGTTTCCATCCACGATGCACGAAGGGCGCAATATCCTCCATCCGACGGATGCGCCTGCCGGAACGAGGGGAAAAGCTGCTAGCTTTCCACTGCTTTACATCCCCACCCCAGCCGCCATGCCCTCACTCGACACTCTGCACCGTCATTTCCGCCTGATCGCCGCGCTCGCCATCGCGTTGAGCATGCTGACCTGGGCGGTGGACCTGGCGGGCCTCGTCTACAGCTGTCCGTTCTGCCGCGCCCAGCGCACAGTGATCGGATTGCTGGGCCTGCTGATGCTGGTGCCCGATCCACGCCACTGGCTGGTGCGCTGGCTGGCGTCCACGCTCGCCGGTTTCGGCATGGTGGTCGGAGCGACCCAGCATTTCTCGCACTGGCGGCGGATCAACGCCGGTGAGTTCAAGCTGGCGGAGGCTTGGTGGGTGGATCCGTTCCTGCTGTCGGGCGCGGCGATCTTCATCATCACCGGACTGCTCTTGCTGCTGTGGTCATGGCGCCCGGCCGCCCGCGCGAGCCACGCGCCACCCCTTTGAAAGCGGGTTTCCGCCCCCATGTTGGTTGAGTGCAATCCACACGCATAAGACATTGAACAAGCACGACTCCAGCAACGACCCGCGCCCGCAGCCGCCCGAGCGTCCCCTGCCCAGCGACTGCTGCGACAGCGGCTGTGACCCGTGCG
>JAAYXJ010000226.1 GCA_012515985.1 Gammaproteobacteria bacterium | reverse complement strand
GGCGCGGCGCTGCGGGTCCAGTACATGCCAAGGAACACCAGGCCGAACAGCAGCACGTGCAGCAGCAGCGCCAGCACCACGGCCTGGGCGGTATCGGCACGCGCCTCGCGCATTTACTCGGCGCCCTCCGCCGGGCGGCTGATCAGGCTCACCCGGGTCACGCCCGCCTGGTTGATCGCGTCGATCGCGCGGATCACGTGCTGGTAGCTGGCATCGCGGTCGCCGTTGACCAGCACGCTCGCGTCCGGGTTCTGGTTGTGGATGGCCCGCAGGCGCTCGCGCAGCTGGGCCACGTCCACCATGCGGTTGTCATTCTCGATCATCAGGCCGAGCGAGCCATCGGGATAGACGCTCACCACCACCGGATCCTGCGGCGAGCCCAGCGAACGGGCTTCCGAGTCGGGCAGGTTGACCTGGGTGCCGAGGTTCAGCAGCGGCGCGGTGACCATGAAGATGATCAGCAGCACCAGCATCACGTCGATGTAGGGGACGACGTTGATCTCGTTCTTGAGTTTGCGCCGGTGGCGGCGGCGGGTGGAGATGACCGACATGGGGGCTCCGGGCTTGTCTTGGGTTCAGGCCGGCGACGGGCGGCGGCGCAGCGGGTGCGCGCGACCGGTTACTCGCCGTCCGTGTACGCCTGGCGCTCCAGGATCGTGGAGAACTCGTCGGCAAACGCCTCGTAGCGGGTGGCGATGCGCTCCACCTTGGTGGCGTAGCGGTTGTAGGCCCACACCGCCGGGATCGCCGCGAACAGGCCCATGGCGGTTGCGATCAGGGCCTCGGAAATGCCTGGGGCAACCGTGGCGATGGTGGCCTCCCGCACGTTCGCCAGGCCCTGGAAGGAGATCATGATTCCCCACACCGTGCCGAGCAGGCCGACGTACGGGGCGATCGATCCCACGTTGGCGAGGAATTCCAGGTTGTGCTCCAGGCCGTCGAGCTCGCGGGAAGTGGCCACGCGCATGCCGCGCTGGGCCCCTTCCAGCTGGGCCGCCGGGGTCGCGGAACGGCGCTGCCGCTGGCGGCCGAACTCGCGGAACCCGGCCTCGAAGATCGCCTCCAGGCCTTCGACCTCGCGGTTGCGCTCGGTGGCGGCGGCGTACAGCTTGCCCAGGTCGGATCCGGACCAGAACCGCTCTTCGAAACGGTCGGCCTCACGCTCGGCGCGGTCCAGCAGCTTCTTCTTGCGGAAGATGATCACCCACGAGGCAATCGACGCGGCCAGCAGCAGCAGCATCACCAGCTGGACCGGGATCGAGGCGTGCAGGATCAGCTGCAGCATGTCGATGTCGCCGCCAACCGCGGCGGCCGCTTCAGCCACGCCGGGGTCGGCGGGCAGCTGGCTGGCCGCCGCCGCGCCTTCGTCCGGCAAAGGCTGGACCTCGGTCGCCTGCATCAACATCGTCAGTGGGATCATGCATCCGCTCCAGGGTTATCGATTACGTGTCTTGCCAGTTGTTCATGCAGCGCGCCCGGGATCGCCCGGGGCCGGAAGCCGGTGGCCTCCAGCGCCGCCAGCCGCACCTGCGCTTCCAGCAGGCGACGGCCGCAGCACTCGATCGCCTGGTCCACGACCAGGCTGGCCCGCCGGCATTCCCGCAGCCCAACGGTCACTTCGAGCATGTCGTCCAGCCGTGCCGGCGCGCGGAAGTCGATCCGCATCGCCCGCACGGCGAACACCAGCCCATGGCTGGCGCGCAGCGATTCCTGTCCGTGGCCGAGCCCGCGCATCCATTCGGTACGGGCGCGCTCCAGGAACGCCACGTACCGGGCGTGGTACACCACGCCGCCTGCGTCGGTATCTTCCCAGTAGACCCTTGTCGGAAGGCTGAACAACTGCTGAGGGCTGCTACTCATCGAACAATTCCCGCGAGTCGCCCACCGCCTGCACCTGCGGGCGCAGCTTGAACCCCAGGTGGCGATAGGCCTTGGCCGAAGCCATCCGCCCGCGCGCGGTGCGCACCAGGAAGCCCTGCTGGATCAGGTAGGGCTCGATCACGTCTTCCAGCGTGCCGCGCTCCTCGCTGAGCGCCGCGGCCAGTGACTCGACGCCCACCGGCCCACCCTCGAAGTTCTCGATGATCAGGTGCAGCAGCCGGCGGTCCAGGTCGTCGAACCCCTCCGGGTCCACGCTGAGCATCTTCATCGCCGCGTCCGCCACCGCGCGGTCGATCCTGCCGCCGGCGCGGACCTGGGCGTAGTCGCGCACCCTGCGCAGCAGGCGGTTGGCGATGCGCGGCGTACCGCGCGAGCGGCGCGCGATCTCATCCGCCCCCTCAGGCTCACAGTCGATCCCCAGGATGGCGGCGGAACGTCGCACGATCCGGGCCAATTCCGCCGCGCTGTAGAATTCCAGCCGCTGCACGATCCCGAAGCGGTCGCGCAGCGGCGCCGTGAGCAGTCCGGCGCGGGTGGTGGCGCCAATCAGGGTGAACGGCGGCAGGTCGAGCTTGATCGAACGCGCGGCCGGGCCCTCGCCGATCATGATGTCGATCTGGAAATCCTCCATCGCCGGGTACAGCACTTCCTCGACCACGGGCGAGAGGCGGTGGATCTCGTCGATGAAGAGCACGTCGTGCGGCTGCAGGTTGGTCAGCAGCGCGGCCAGGTCGCCGGCCTTCTCGATCACCGGGCCGGAAGTGACCCTCAGGCTCACCCCCAGCTCGTTGGCGATCACGTGGCTCAAGGTGGTCTTGCCCAGCCCCGGCGGGCCGAAGATCAGCACGTGGTCCATGGCTTCGCCGCGCTTCTTCGCCGCCTCGATGTAGATCGACATCTGGTCGCGGACCGGCTGCTGGCCCAGGTAGTCATCCAGCCGCTGCGGCCGGATCGAGGCCTCGACGGCCTCGTCTTCGCGGGTCGCGCCCGGGGTGATGATGCGCTCTTCGGTCATGCGGCTATGGTCGCACAGCCGCCCCGCCTGGGGGCCGGCGGCCGGTCAGGCCGCGCCCTGCCCGCTGCCCTCCAGGCCCCAGGCTCCGGCGGCGATCTCGAAGCTGCGCATGCGGGCTTCAACGCTGGCCAGGTTGGCGGTGAGGATCAGTTCGTCGGGGCGGTGCTTTTCAACGAAATCGGCGATGCCCTCGGCGACGTCCTTCGCATCGCCCACCACCGAGCACGACAGGGCCTGCCCCACCGCCGCCAGCTCCTGCGGGGTCACCACCGAATGGATGTCGTCGACCGGCTGGGGCACCTTGCCCGGCTGCCCCGGCCGGCGCAGGTAGGCGAACATCTGCTGCAGGGTGGTGAACTGGCGCTCGGCCTCGGCGCGGGTGTCGGCCGCCACCACGTTCAGCGCCAGCATCGCGTACGGCTCGCGCAGCCGCTTCGAGGGCCGGAAGTTCTGGTGATAGGCGGCCAGCGCCTCGGTCATCATCGCCGGGGCGAAGTGCGAGGCGAACGAATACGGCAGCCCCATCGCCGCCGCCAGCCGGGCGCCGAAGAGGCTCGACCCCAGGATCCACACCGGCACCTCGATGCCGCCGCCCGGCACCGCCTGCACCAGCTGGCCCGGCTTCACCGGCTCGAAGTAATTGATCAGCTCCGCCACGTCGTGGGGGAAGGCGTCCGCGCCCTCGTAGTAGCGCCGCAGCGCGCGCACGGTGGGCTGGTCGGTGCCCGGCGCGCGCCCCAGGCCCAGGTCGATGCGGTCGGGATACAGCGTGGCCAGGGTGCCGAACTGCTCGGCCACCTGCAGCGGCGCATGGTTGGGCAGCATCACCCCGCCGGCGCCCACGCGGATGGTTTTCGTGGCCCCTGCGACGTGCCCGATCAGCAGCGCGGTCGCGGCGCTGGCCACGCCGGGCATGTTGTGGTGCTCGGCCAGCCAGTAGCGGCGGTAGCCGAGCCTCTCGGCGTGGCGGGCCAGGGTGACCATGTCGGAAAAGGCGGTGGCAACGTCGCTGCCTTCGGCCACCGGGGCGAGGTC
>JAAYXJ010000038.1 GCA_012515985.1 Gammaproteobacteria bacterium | reverse complement strand
CGCCGCTCGCCGCTGGTGGAGCGCGGCGCCGCCCAGGCCCTGGCCGACACCGACCTGGTGCCCAGCGAACCGGTGACCATCGTGCTCAGCAAAAAGGGCTGGGTGCGCGCCGCCAAGGGCCACGACGTGGACCCGGCCGGCCTGAACTACCGCGAGGGCGACAGCCTGCTGGCCTTCGCCCGCGGGCGCAGCAACCAGCCGGTGGCGTTCCTGGACTCCAACGGCCGCGCGTACTCCACCATCGCCCACAGCCTGCCCTCGGCGCGTGGCAACGGCGAACCGCTCACCGGGCGCTTCTCGCCGGCCGCCGGCGCCGCCTTCATGGGCGTGGCCAGCGGCGAGGCGGACGCGCGCTTCGTGCTGGCCACCTCGCTGGGCTACGGCTTCGTCACCCGCTTCAACAACCTGGTGGGCCGGCAGAAGGCCGGCAAGGCCATGCTCACCGTGCCCGCCGGCTCCAGCGTGCTGCAGCCCGCCCCGGTGGGCGACGTGGAAACGGACCGGGTGGTGGCCGTCACCAGCGCCGGGCACCTGCTTGCGTTCCCCGTCTCAGAACTGCCCGAGCTCGAGAAGGGCAAGGGCAACAAGATCATCGACATCCCCAAGGCCAAGCGCGGCACCGAGAAGGTCGTCGCCATCGCCGTGGTCCCGCCGGCCGGCACCCTGCAGGTCCACTCGCGCGGGCGCATCATGAGCCTGCCCTTCAAGGACCTGGAGAACTACCTGGGCGCCCGCGCCTCCCGCGGCGGCCTGCTCCCGCGCGGCTGGCAGAAGGTCGAAGGCCTCTCGGTCGAATAATGGAACCCGGGTTCTGGCACGAGCGCTGGCAGCAGGGACGGATCGGATTCCACCAGGACCGGCCGCTCCCGCTGCTGTGCAAGCATTGGCCGGCGCTGGACCTCCCGGCCAACGCGCGCGTGTTCGTCCCCCTTTGCGGGAAGTCGCTGGACATGGCCTGGCTGGCCGATCGCGGCCACCGTGTCCTGGGCGTCGAGCTCTCCGAACTGGCCGTGCAGCAGTTCTTCGACGAACGCGGGCTTGCGCCCGAGGTCCGGGACACCCGCTACGGCCGCCGCTACACCGCCGGCCCGTACGAACTCATCGCCGGCGACGCCTTCGGGCTTGACGCCAACGTCCTGGCCGACTGCAGCGCCGTCTACGACCGCGCCGCCCTCATCGCCCTGCCCCCGGACCTGCGTCAGCGCTACGCCCGGACCGCCTGGCGCCGCCTGCCGGCCGGCTGCACCGGCCTGCTCGTGACCCTGGAATACCTGCAGGAGCAAAAGGACGGCCCGCCGTTCTCAGTACAGGAGCCCGAGGTCCGCAGTCTGCTTGAGCCGGAGTGGAGCGTCTCGGTCCTTGAACGCCGCGACATCCTGGCCGACGAAGACAGGTTCCGCGAAGCCGGCGTCACCGCCCTCCATACGACCGTTTACCAAGTGTCACTCGCCGACTGAGGCGCTCGCCGCGCACGCTCGCAGACCCGCCCCCGCAATCCCGTAATCCCGTAATCGCCGCGAAACCAAGGGCCCGGCGGTTCCGGACCCCTTTGCGGGACTGTCCGCGCCATGGACGGCGCGGACAAGCTACATGGACGTATTCACGGCGTGTCCCGCAAAGGGGTCCGGGACCGCCGGGCCGCCCGCGAACCCAATCGCACGAAGCAGCCCGGGCCCCACGTGCCGGGATCAGCCGTGCTCCGGATCCTTCCCCATCCGCGACTGCGTGTAGTTCTCCTCGCCGATCATCTCGATCAGCCGCAGCTGCTTCTCCAGCCAGTACATGTGGTCTTCTTCCGTATCCGCCTGCTGCTTCACCAGGATCTCGCGGGTGATGTAATCGCTGTGCTTCTCCGCCAGCGCAATGCCCTTGGCCAGGTTGTCACGCACCTTGTACTCAAGGTCCAGATCCTTGCGCAGCATCTCCCTGAGCGTCTTGCCCGGCTCGATCGGATCCGGGCGCATGTCCGGATCGCCCTCCAGGAACAGGATCCGGCGCAGGATCGCATCCGCGTGCTCCGTCTCCTCCTCCATCTCGTGGTTGATCCGCTCGTACAGCTCGTACAGGCCCAGGTCCTCATAGCGGCGTGAATGGATGAAGTACTGGTCGCGCGCGGCCAGCTCACCGCGGAGCAGGAAATTGAGGTAATCGATAACTTCTGCGTTTCCCTTCATCTCGGGGCTCCCTGGACGTGGCGGGGCCCCCAGTATGCCGCCATGGAAAAATCCATGGAGGGATGGGAATCAGTTGCTTTTCGGTTCCTGTTTGCCGCTCAACCGGCCATCACCCCCACGATCACCGCGTTGGCCAGGTCGATGAAAAAGCCGCACACCAGCGGCACGATCACGAACGCCCGCGGCGCCGCCCCGTACTCGCGGGCCACCGCGGTCATGTTGGCCATGGCCGTGGCCGTGGACCCCAGCGCAATGCCGCCGAAGCCGGCGCTGACCACCGCCGACTCGTAGTCCCCGCCCATGGCCTTGAACACCACGAAGACCGAGAACAGCACCACCAGCGTGATCTGCACCAGCATCGCCACGGTGATGAAGCCCAGCAGCGATTCCAGCACCCACAGCTGCAATCCCATCAGCGCCATCACCAGGAACAGGCCCAGGCTGATGTCGGAGATCAGCGCGACGCCGGGCTGCATGGCCTCCGGCTTCCACATCCGCCGCCCGTTGGGCGCAAACAGGTCGCCCAGCAGGCGCAGCAGGATGCCGGCCATGAGCGCGCCGACGAACCCCGGCAGCAGCATTCCCGCCTCGCTGATCAGGTAGCTGATGCCCTGGCCGAGCATCAGCGCGATGTTGAGCCAGAACAGCGCCAGCAGGACCCCGGTGTAGTCCAGCGTGGTGCGCTCCTCCTGGCCGTACAGCGTGCCCACTTCCAGCCCGGCGTCGTCCGAGGGGCGCACCTGGTGGCGCCGGATCAGCCAGCCGGCGATGGGCCCGCCGACCACGCAGGCCGCGATCATGCCGACCATGTTGGACGCCAGGCCAAGCTCCCCCGCGTTGGCGATGCCCAGCTCCTCCACGAAGTGCGGGGTCCAAGCCACGGTGGTGCCCACGCCGCCGGTGAGCGAGATGGACCCGACCATCAGGCCGGCGCGCGGATCCATGCCCCACGCGCGCGCCAGGCCCATGCCCACGAGGTTCTGGAACACGATGTAGAACCCGGCCAGCGCCAGCAGCACCACCAGCTTCCAGCCGCCCTTGCGCAGCGAGGCCACGTTGGAGTTGAGCCCGAGCGCGGCGAAGAAGTACAGCAGGAACATGTCGCGCGCGCCCAGCTCGAAGTCCACCTGCAGGCCCATGCCGTAGTACAGCGCGCACACCACCGCGGCGCACAGGACGCCGCCGACCACCGGCTCGGGGATGCTGTAGCGCCGCAGCACGGCGACGCGCGCGGTCAGGCCCTTGCCGACGAACAGCAGCAGGATCGCCAGGGTCACGCTGGGCAGCGCGTCGACGGAGGCGACGTCGGGCCAGGCATTGATGCCGGGCACGCGGGCAATGGGGCTGTCGATCATCCGGTGCGCGCCTGGCGCGACGTTGGGCCTGCGCCGACTGTACTGCAAGCGCGCGTGCCCGGTTGCGGGCTGCCGGTGTAAGGTGCGCCGTCGGGAGTCCAGGGGGTGATGGGCAATGCGCAAATGGTTTCCCCGCATCCTCGTGGTGGCTGCGGCACTGGCACTGCTGGCGCTGGTTGCGGCTTGGCTGCTGCTGCGGGCAAGCCTGCCTGCGCTGGAAGGCGAACACGCCCTGGCAGGGCTGACGGCGCCGGTGCAGGTGGAGCGCGATGCGCTGGGGGTGGTCACCATCGATGCCGGCAGCGCCGTGGATGCGGCGCGGGCGCTGGGCTGGGTGCATGCGCAGGAGCGCTGGTTCGAGATGGACCTGATGCGGCGCAGTTCGGCCGGCGAGCTGGCGGCGCTGTTCGGCCCCATGGCCCTGGAGGCAGACCGCGAGCGACGCCGGCACCGGCTGCGCGCGCGCGTCTCGCAGCGGCTGCCTGAGATTGCCGGCGCGCGCCTGGCCGAACTGGAGGCCTATGCCGAAGGCGCCAACGCCGGGCGCGAAGCGCTGGGTTCGCGCCCATGGCCGTACCTGCTGCTGCGCGCGCAGCCGGAGCCTTGGGCGCCGGAGGACTCGATCCTGGCGGCCTACGCCATGTATTTCGACCTGCAGGGCGGGCGCAACGAGCGCGAGCTGCGCTGGTGGCGCATGGCCCCGCACCTGCCGCCGACGCTGCGCGCACTGCTCGGCCACGACGGCTCGGACTGGGACGCGCCGCTGATGGGCGAGGCGCGCGGCGACGCGGTGCTCCCCGGACCGGACGAAGTGGACCTGCGCAGGCTTCCGTTCCCCAGGGACGGTGATGCCACCCCGATGCCGGATGCGGGCACGCCCGGCAGCAACAACTTTGCCGTGGGCGGCGCGCTGACCGCGGATGGGCGGGCAATCGTGGCCAACGACATGCACCTTGGGCTGGGCGTGCCCAACGTCTGGTTCCGCGTCCGCCTGCGCTGGCCCGATCCCGGCGCGCCGGGCGGACAGGTGGATGTCTCCGGCTTCACCCTGCCCGGCGTGCCGGCGGTGATCGTCGGCAGCAGCGGCAACGTGGCCTGGGGCTTCACCAACAGCTACGGCGATTACATGGATTGGCGGCTCGAGGTGCCATGCGCCCCGGGTGCCAGCGCGGGCTGCGAGCCGGTGGAACGGCATGTGGAACGGATCGCCGTGGCCGGCGGCGACCCCGTGGAGTTCGAAATCGAGGAAACCGCCTGGGGGCCGGTCGTGGAGCGCCTGGACGATGGGCGGGCGCTGGCCCTGCGCTGGGTGGCGCACCTGCCCGGCTCCATCAACCTGGGCCTGGCCGACCTCGCTACCGCGGCCAACCTGGACCAGGCGCTGGCCGTGGCCGACCACACCGCGGTGCCCACCCAGAACCTGGTGATTGGCGACCGCGACGGGCGCATTGCCTGGCGCCTGCTTGGCCCGCTGGCGCGGCGCGATCCGGCATGCCATCGGCTGCCCGTGGATGCACCGGCGGAGGGGCCGCAGCCCCGATGCGCGCCGTGGTCAATCGCCACCGACCGCTCGCCGGCCGTGATCGATCCGCCGCACCACCGGCTGTGGACCGCAAACGCGCGGGTGGTGAACGGCGAGGCCGAAGCACTGGTGGGCGACGGCGGCTATGCGTTCGGCGCCCGGCAGCAGCAGATCCGCGACCTGTTGTTCGCCGGCCGGTCGTTCACCGAACAGGACCTGCTCGCCATCCAGCTCGACACCCGCGCCCTGGTGTTCGACCGCTGGTGGCACCTGCTCAAGGGCCTGCCGCCGCGCGCGGATGCGCCCGCGCTGCTGGTGCTGGCGGCAGCCGCCGCGGACTGGAACGCCCACGCCGACATCGATTCCGCCGGCTACCGGCTGGTGCGCGCCTGGCGCCTGGCGGTGCATGCGCGGATCGCCGATGGCCTGACCGGGCCGGCGCAGGTGGCGCTGGGCGACGCCTTCCAGATGCCGGACCTGCCGCAGCTGGAGGGGATCGCGTGGCCGCTGGTGCGACAGCAGCCGCAGCACCTGCTGCCGCCGCGCTTCGACGACTGGCACGCGCTGTTCGAGGATGCGGCGCGCGAGGTGCGCGACACGCTCGGCGCCCGCGGGCCGCTGGAGGAGCGCACCTGGGGCGAACGCAATACTGCGCGCATCTGCCATCCCCTGGCCGACGCGGTGCCGCTGCTGGGCAGGCGCCTGTGCATGCCGGCCGAGCCGCTTCCGGGCGACGGTTTGGTGCCGCGCGTGCAGGGTCCGTCGTTCGGCGCTTCGCAGCGGATGGTGGTGGCGCCGGGCCACGAGCAGGACGGCATCGCCCACATGCCCGGCGGCCAGAGCGGCCATCCGCTGTCGCCGTATTGGGGCGCGGGCCACGACGACTGGGTGCACGGGCGCCCCACCCCGTTCCTCCCCGGTCCCGCCCAACGCACGCTGACCCTCCACCCGTAGGTCCGGTCTGCGTGGCCGACGTGTGGGATCCGGGAACGCGGACTCAGTACGCGGCGGCGTGGACGCCGGCCACCGCGCGGCCGGA
The DNA here is from genome assembly GCA_012515985.1 of Gammaproteobacteria bacterium. Lineage (GTDB taxonomy): Bacteria > Pseudomonadota > Gammaproteobacteria > Xanthomonadales > Xanthomonadaceae > Luteimonas. The sequence goes on along the minus strand of JAAYXJ010000038.1, from coordinate 1,181 downwards.
AGGGTCGGCGGAAGCGCCGAAGCTTGCATCCCAGGCGATGGCGGTGGCGGTGGAACAGGCGATGGACTTGCCGCCGGGCACCGTCTCGGCCGCGGCGCGGGTCGGGAACGCCTGCTCGAACAGGGTCCGGTACCAGTAGGCCTCCTTGCTCGCGGGCGGATTGACCGGGAAGCGCCGGTGCGCGGCGGCGAGCTCGCGATCGCTCACCTGCGCTTCGGCGTGTGCCTTCAGGCCGTCGATCCAGCCATAGCCCACGCCGTCGCTGAACTGCTCCTTCTGCCGCCACAGGATCTCCGCCGGCAGGTAGCCCTTGAAAGCCTGGCGCAGGATGCCCTTCTCCATCCGCTGCGGGCCGTTGGAATGGCGGAGCACCATCTTCTGCGCGGCATCCATGCGCATGGCCACGTCCAGGAACTCGATGTCCAGGAACGGCACCCGCGCCTCCACGCCCCAGGCCATCATCGACTTGTTGGCGCGCAGGCAGTCGTAGTTGTGCAGGGCGTCGAGCTTGCGCACGGTTTCCTCGTGGAACTGGCGCGCATCAGGGGCCTTGTGGAAGTACAGGTAGCCGCCGAAGGTCTCGTCGCTGCCTTCGCCCGAGAGCACCATCTTCACTCCCATGGCCTTGATCCGCCGCGCCAGCAGGTACATGGGCGTGGAAGCGCGGATGCTGGTGACGTCGTACGTCTCGATGTGGCGGATGACGTCGGGCAGCGCGTCCAGGCCTTCCTGGAAGGTGTATTCGAAGCCGTGGTGGACGGTGTCCAGGGACCGGGCGGCGACCTCGGCGGCCGCCAGGTCCGGTGAGCCCTGCAGGCCGATGGCAAACGAGTGCAGGCGCGGCCACCAGGCCTCGGAGTTGTCGTTGTCCTCGATGCGGCGGCGGGCGAAGCGGGCGGCCACGGCCGCAACCAGCGAGGAGTCCAGGCCGCCGGAGAGAAGCACGCCGTAGGGCACGTCGCTCATCAGCTGGCGGTGCACGGCGGCTTCGAAGGCTTCGCGCAGTTCGTCGGGTGAGACGCGTACGCCCTGGACCGCGTCGTAGTCGCGCCAGGGGCGGTGGTAGTAGCGGTGCAGCTCGCTGGTGGCGCTGTCATACCAGTGACCGGGCGGGAACTGGGCGACGTCAGCGCAGGCGTCCACGAGCGCCTTCATTTCGGAGGCGACGCGCAGGCGGCCCT
>JAAYXJ010000225.1 GCA_012515985.1 Gammaproteobacteria bacterium | reverse complement strand
GCGGCACTCCGCCGTCCTCACCGCGACGGACGTGGCCGACGCGATCGAGCGCAGCGCCCACCCCCTGTGGACCACCGACCCCGGCGCCGGCCTGCGGGACTTGCACGCCCTGGGCGGCATGGTGGGGGACGCCGAGGTGGTGGGCCTGGGCGAGGCCACCCACGGCTCGCGCGACTTCTTCCGGATGAAACACCGGGTCCTGCGCTACCTGGTCGAGCACAAGGGCTTCCGCTCCTTCTCCCTGGAACTGCCCTGGAGCAGCGGCGTCCGCGTCAACGAGTACGTGCTGTACGGCAAGGGCGACCTCGAGCGCATCGCGCGCGAGGAGTTCCAGGGCTCCTACCGCATGTGGCACAACCAGGACTACCTGAACCTCATCGAGTGGATGCGCGCCTACAACCGCCACCACCCCACTGACCCGGTCCGTTTCATGGGCAACGACCTGGGCTACGCAGGACCGGAACTGTACGACCGGGTCACCGGCCACGTGGCCCGCAACCACCCGCGCCTGAAGGCCCGCATCACCGCCCTCTACGACGGCTTGGCCCCGACCACCGACGCCGCCACATACCTGGAGCGGTACCTCGAACTCCCCCTGGCGGAACGCGAGAAGCGCGCCGAACGCACCCTGGAGGCGTACCAGCTGCTCCGCGCACTGCGCCCGTCCCACGGCCCGGCCGGACGCGAACACATCCGCACGGTCCAGCACGCCAAGGCGATCCACCAGATGGCCAAGGCCTACGCCTACGACGCCACCGACGAGGCCCAGGTCACGGAGATGATGAAATACCGCGACCGCGTGATGGCCGACAACGTGGCCTGGTGGCACCGGCACACCGGTGACCGGATCCTGCTGTCGGCCCACAACACCCACGTCTCGTACGACTCCTTCGACCCGCGCTACCCGAAGACACAGGGCGCCTTCCTGCGCGACTCACTGGGCAAGCACTACGTGAGCATCGGCTTCAGCTTCCACAGCGGCGCCTTCAAGGCGTTCGGAGCCGACGACGGAGTGATCCGCACCCACCGCGTGGACGCCGCGCCGCCGGGCTCCAACGAACACACCCTGGACCGCCCCCGCCAACGCGACTACATCCTCGACATGCGCACCGCCCCCCACTCCGTACGCACCTGGCTGTCGAAGCCCCGCCCCACCTACAACATCGGCGCGGGCTGGCCCGACCCCGTGGAATACCGCATCGCCCTGGGCAAGGCCCACGACATCCTCATCCACCTCAACGACATCGAGGCAACCACCTACCTGGGCACGCCCTGACCCCCCGTATTTCCGTCGAGTTCCGCGCGTCCGCCGCCTACCCTGACGGCATGGGCCACGCGAAGAGTCACTACGTCTGTCTGCCCTGCCGGGCTTCGTACAAGCAGCCCTACGACAGGGACAGGCCGCACCGGATCTGCCCCCGGTGTGCGGAGCCTCTGATCCACGTGGGGTCGGCCTTCGCGCCGCCCCCGCGCCGGGACACCGCCGCCTGGCGCACCCTGTCCGTCCTTCTCCACGCCGGCATCCACTTCCACAAGGGCTGCTGCAGTGGCCCCGGATACCGCCCCCGCACCCTGCGCGAGGTCCGCGAGCGCATGACGTACGCCCGCCGCACGGGCGAACCGTTCGCCAGATCCCTGATCCGC
>JAAYXJ010000224.1 GCA_012515985.1 Gammaproteobacteria bacterium | reverse complement strand
TGTTCGAGGAGCAGGAGTGGATCCTCAACCGCACCGGCGATGCAGGGCTATTGCGCAAACCAGACGCGCGTGACGCGTTCTCCCTCATCGAGCTCGTGGACCTGCCCGCCCTGAACGCGTTCCGCAACGCGTTGTCCCTCGCGACGTCGGCCGCCCTGCCAGAAGCTCCCCCGCACGTCACCCTGTACACCGTTGGCAAGCCGGGTGGCATCGGGCTGCCTGACCGGCAGACATTGGCGCGCTTGGAGATCGCGCGCCTGCGGTTGCCGGGCATCGCCAACCGCGGTCCGCCCGCGCTTTCATCCGCTCTGCAGCAGGCCTACCGCACCACCCACTACAGCGTTGAGGTTGGTTCAGGCCTGCCCATCCGTATCGGCGAGCACTCACCAGCGGCTGACGCTCTGATGCGCGCGCACCAAGCAAGTCGGGCACTGCTCCTGTCGGCCTGCAACCCGTTCAGTGACCTCAACAGCGAAACCGCGAACCAGTTGCGCCAAGGCATGCTGGAGCATGCGGTGCAATCCCTCGGGGTTTCTGTACTGCCCGCCGACGGCCGCGACCCCGCCGGCGAATGGCCGCCGGAGGCCAGCCTGCTGCTCATCGGCACAGCACCGGAACAGGAGCTCCAACTGCTCCGCGATTACGAGCAGCACGCCGCCGTCCTGCTGCAGCATGGGGTCCGGCCGAGCTGGTTTACCACCCGGACACACATCTTCAAGCCTGAGACCCAGATATCTGCCTACAGTTCACCGGATGGGCGGCTCCACGCCCGCGTCCGCACTCGGAACTCGTTGACTGCGTCCTGGGGTTCGCTCGCCCAGTAGCTTCTTCCCCACCATGTCATCAAAGGGGCGGTGCTGAACTCGTAACGCGTCGAAATCACTCCCGGAGTCGAATCCAGCTCGCATTCCAGTATCTCCGCCGCCCTCAGGTCCCACTGTTCCGAGCTCCAGGCATCGTCGAAAAAGGGATAAGCCTCCTCCGGATCGGGATTCACATCCTCATCTTCAGGCTCGGACAGGTGATCACGCCAATCAAACTCCCGGGCGATCTCTTTCCTCAATTCATCCAACCCTTCGCCCCCGCCGGTGCTGTCGCGCCCTACAAGACGCCCCACAAGCGCGTTGAATACGATGCGCTTGGCCGAGTCCACGATCGCAGCCCACTCTCTATAAAGGACACCGCCGATGGGACCCATCTCGCCATCGACGGTGAGCACCAGGTGTCCGCACTCGCCATCTTGCTGTGAGGATTCACAGATCGGGCAGCGGTCGTCACCCGGGTCGTCGTCTTCAAACTCGTCCCTGTCAATGCCATCGATCAGGTCATCCCCCATGGTGAACTCCTTCATGGCCCATGCGAAACCCGGAATTTACCCCAGGAGAACTGCCACCTGATGATTGCTGGCTTGCCAGATAGTCCACGGCCACGCGCAGTACTTCGCCACAAATTTTCCTGTTTGCGAAGCCCTTGATCTCGGCCAGCGCCCAGCCATGCGATGGCCCTTTTGTTCTTGCCGTAAAGGTGGCCTTGAGCTTCCAGGCCCCGGCGCGGCGGATGGAAAACGCCAGGATCCTTCCACTTTCCAGCGGCCCCCCCTTACGTCCCTGCTCGTCATACAGGCAGTGCCGCATGTTACGGGCCTCCTCCCACGCCGCCCATGACGAGTCAATCGGAACAACGCTGTACTTCCCCCGTTTCGCGAGAGTCAATGGCATGGGCCATTGCACTCGACGCACCCGCAACGTTTGTTCGATCCACCAAGTGTCCGATCTTCGCTGGAACCAGCCCCAGGCCACGCCCTTTGGAAGGTCGACGCTTCGCAGGTTGGCTCTGTGGAACCAGTCGACGACCTTGCTGGTTTCTTCAAGAAACGCGCCGCGCCTGTGCGGGGGAGTCTCGAGCCAGCGGTCCCACGCGGCGCGCAGGAGGCGTGCTGGAAACAGACCATGCCTCGCACCCGCAGACAGGTGGCCATCGCCGTCGACCAGGATGCGAACCAGCTCGGGTGGCGGCAGGCTGCTGCGCTTGATCGACGCAATCGAATTCGACAGCAGGGACACCACCTCCAGCGACTCTTCCGCTTCACGCGACGAGCCCACCACCCCCTCCCAGAGAGCAGGACCGAACCGGCATAGCGCCTTCCAGCCTGCCGGGCGCAGCCCCGCGCGGAACAAGGCAGCCTTGGCGATCGCATAACCGTGGTCGGCCATGACATCCTCGTCCAGGTCGAGCAAGCCAAGGACGGCCACGAGCTGCGGAGATTCATTCGCCCTCCGCTGGAGTGGCTCACGATACTTCGCGACCAGCCCAAGCATCAGGTCATCCACGACTTCGTATGGCCACACCAGCTTGGCAAGCTCCCGGTCATCCGGCCCCCTGTTGCTTCTGGAGCCGGACCCCTGGCAGGGAGAAATACTCAGCGGGCGATCGCCCGTGCAAGGCTTGGCAGTCCGGGCGTGCCTAGGCCGTAGGGCCGGTGAGGGATCTGTCTTTCGTTGTTTGTTCACCGCTGACCCCGATATGTAAAAGGAGCCGCCCGGCGCGATGCATGCTGGACAATTTACCAGTACTTGTGACTCGCCCTGGAAGTTGTCTTAAACCGGCGAAGGAAATCAGCTGGCGATGCACTTGGCCTCGGCATAGGACCAAGCTGAAAACGACACTGGCGGGCTGCCAAGGATGACGGGATCCTCGCCAGCCGCCCGGTATTGGGCAAGCGCATCCGATGGAGATCGCCCCTCAGCAAAAGCCGCATCGATTGTCTCGTCAACTAGGGCCTTGGCCGCTATGAGCGCTGCGTTTGCTCCAAAATACGGTCCCAGTCGATAGGTTTCGCTCTCGTCCATGTAGTGGAAGTTGTCGTAGACCTTCAACCAGTAAACCTCATGTTCCAGAGGCAGTTTGGACGCAGCACCGGCCAGGACATGCATCCGGTCGACGACCTCACCGAAGCGCCGGGCCATGGGCGCCTTGCGCTCGTCCAACAGTGCCGAAATCGACGCGTAGTAGCGCAAGGTGCCGTCCAGGCCGCCGGTAAAGCGGTCGAAGACCGCCTGCCCGACCGACGGATCTTCCAGGTCGGCCAAGATGGCAAGTGCGTTGTGCAGCTTGTCGCAGCCGCTCACCACGAGCGACGCATCCGGTTCTTTCCTGAGGTGATCGATATACGTGAGCTTGCGCTTCCACCAGCTCGTTCGCTTCTGGTCCAGTGTCTGTGCGGCCGCCTTCTCGCCGGCGGTACCATCCGTGCAGTCTTTCACGATGGCCAG
>JAAYXJ010000223.1 GCA_012515985.1 Gammaproteobacteria bacterium | reverse complement strand
GCCTGTTCGGCAAGTACGTGGGCACGGTGAAGGAAAACGGGCTGCGCTGGAACAACCCGTTCTTCACCAAGCGCAAGATTTCCCTGCGCATCCGCAACTTTGAAAGCGGCAAGCTCAAGGTCAACGAACTGGACGGCAGCCCGATCGAGATCGCCGCTGTGATCGTATGGAAGGTCACCGATTCGGCCGAGGCCGTGTTCAACGTCGACGACTACGAAAGCTTCGTGCATATCCAGTCCGAAGCAGCGCTGCGGGCCATGGCCACCAGCTATCCGTATGACCAGCACGAGGAAGACCAGATGTCGCTGCGCAGCCATCCGGTGGCGATCTCCGAGGAGCTCAAGAAGCACCTCGACGAGCGTCTGGCCTCGGCCGGCGTCGAGGTCCTGGAAGCGAGGATCAGCCATCTGGCCTACGCTTCCGAGATCGCCCACGCGATGCTCCAGCGCCAGCAGGCCAACGCGGTGGTGGCGGCGCGCGCGCGGATCGTGGCCGGCGCCTGCGGGATGGTCGAAATGGCGCTCGAGGAGCTGCAGAAGAGCGGCGTGGTGCACCTGGATGAGGAGCGCAAGGCGGCCATGGTGAGCAACCTGCTGGTGGTGCTGTGCGGTGACCGCTCGGCCCAGCCGGTGCTCAACACGGGGTCGCTGTACTGATCATGGACAGCACGCTGTGGATCCCGCTGATCGTCGCCGCCAGCAGCCTGCCGGCGTTCCTGGCCGCCCGGGCCTTCGCCCGCGATCGTGCCCGCCTGGCGACGCTGATGCGGCTGGTGGGGATGGCGATCATCGCCGGGGCCGTCGGGCTTGCATGGGCCGGCGGTGACCCATCGCGCACGCTGACCGTGGTGGTCGCGGTGGCGCTGGCGGTCAACGGCCTGGGCCTGTTCGTGCTCTGGGACGTGCTGCGCCGGCGCCGGGGGAACGGCCGCGGGTGAGCCAGAAGAAGAGCTACCCGCTGCGCATCAACGCCGCGGTGCTGGCCGCGATGCAGCGCTGGTCTGACGACGAACTGCGCAGCCTGAACGCACAGATCGAATACGTCCTGCGCGACGCGCTGCGCAAGGCCGGCAGGCTGCCCGCGCCGGGCCGGCCCGACGGCAAGGAAGACGGAGACAACGGATGAGCAGGTGGAATTACCAGGTGGTTGAACTCAAGACCGGGATGATGGGCGGCGTGAAGCGTGAAGGCGCCCAGGAACAGCTGGTTAAACTCGGCCAGCAGGGCTGGGAGCTGGTTTCCGTGCTGCACCAGGGGACGGGCTATCCCGTGCTCGCCTTCCTCAAAAAGGAGAACTGACATGAAGAACGCTTTCCTGCGCCTCGGTTTGGTCCTGTTCGCCGCCCTTGCCGCCGCCGCTGCGTGGGCACAGGAACCAACCGAACGCGCCATCCAGGTGCTCGACCAGCTCGACGCCGGCCAGTACCAGGAAGTGGCGGCCAATTTCGACGCCCGGATGGCGGCCGCGATGGATGCCAACACGCTTGGCCAGGTGTGGGATTCGCTGCCGCAGCAGCTCGGCGCGCTGCAGTCGCGCGGGGAACCGGTGGCCAGCCGCCAGGATGGCCACGACGTGGTGGTGGTGCCGCTGCAGTACGAACGCGCCGCCGCCAACGCCACCCTCGCCTTCAATGAGGACGGCGAGCTCGCCGGCCTGTTCATCCAGCCCGCGCAGCCCGACGAGCCGGAAGAGGAGTAAGCGATGGAGGTGCGTTCCTCCCGGTCCGCCGAGGCGCCGCACTACTGGTTCGCGGCCAAGAGCCACGGCTGGGGCTGGGGCCTGCCGCTGACGTGGGAGGGCTGGCTGGCGCTGGCCCTGTACGTCGGGGGCCTGGTGCTTGCAGCGACGCTGGGGGATGGCCGCGCATTCGCGATCGCGGTGCCGGCATTGAGCGTGCTGCTGATCGCGATCTGCTTCGTGAAGGGCGAACCGCCGCGCTGGCGCTGGGGCGGCGACCGCTGACGTGCGCCGGCAGCCGCAGGACCTCATCAACACGGCGCAAGTGGAGGCGTGGCCCGGCGGGCTTCTGCGCGCACACGACCGGCACCAGGCGCGCACGCTGGCCCGGGCCGGGAGGGTCCTGCGGCGCAAGCGCGACGGACGCTACCTGGCCGCGGAGCTGCCCGGGGGCATGGTGGGGCTGCTGCCACACTGGCGGCGAGAACCCGGAGTGGACGGGGCCATCAACCAGCTGCGGGCGCTGGCCGCTGGCGGATGGCACCGGCCGCTGGCATATGCACACCTGCCGCTGCAGGGCCTGGAAACGCGCCTGGCGCAGCTTGGGATCGATGCTGGCGCATATGCGCGGCGCACGGGCCTGGACCTGGTCGCCGAGCCCGCCCGGCTTGCCTTCGCCGGCCTGGACCGCTACCGCCGCGCGCTGTGGCTCAGGTCCGACGCCGCCGCCGGCTGGCACCGCCTGCGTGAGGCGGCCCGCCGCGACGGGGTGGCGCTGGAGGCCATCTCCGGCTACCGCAGCCACGATTACCAGCTGGGGATCTTTGCCCGCAAGCGCGCGCGCGGCCAACAGGTCGAGGAGATCCTGCGGGTCAACGCCGCCCCCGGCTACAGCGAGCATCACTCCGGCCTGGCGCTGGACATCGGCACGCCGGGCGAGCCACCGGCCGAGCAATCGTTCGAGCGCACGCCGGCCTTCGCCTGGCTGCGCGACAACGCAGCCGGCCACGGCTTCCACATGAGCTATCCGCGCGACAACCCGCACGGGATCGTCTACGAACCGTGGCACTGGCGCTTCCACCCGGCGCCGGCCGGGCCATAACGCCGCGCTACTCCTGGGACCGGCGCGTCGGGGCCTTGTTGCCCGAGGCCAGGTCGGCAATGCGCCACAGGTAAAGACTGGCGGCGGTGCGCCAGGGGGCCCAGGCCTGCCCGCGCTCCAGCACCTGCCTTGGCGTGGGCGGCGCCTCCAGGCGGTCCACCGCCTGCAGCCCCTTGCGGATGCCCAGGTCGTCGGCCGGGAGCACGTCCGGGCGGCCGAGCCGGAACATCAGCATCATCTGCACGGTCCACCTGCCAATGCCGCGAACCTGCACCAGGGCGGAGATGATCTCGTCCTCGTGCATCGTGGACATCCGGCGCAGGCCCGGGATCTCCCCGGCCTGCTCGCGACGGGCCAGGTCACGCAGCGCCAGGGTCTTGTTGCCGGACACGCCGCAGGCGCGCAGCGTGGCATCGTCAACCCGGTCCAGCGCGTCCGCGTGCAGCCGGCGGCTGCCGGTCGCCTGCTCCACCCGCCCGACGATGGTCGCCGCGGCCTTGCCGCTCAACTGCTGGTACAGGATCGCCCGGGCCAGCGCGTCCACCGGATCAAACGGACGGCGCCAGCGCGCGTCCGGCTCCAGCGGGCCGATGCGGCGCATCCACGCCGCCAGCCGGGGATCCGCCTGCGCGAGATGGGCATCGGCTGCCCCGGTGTCGTATCCGCGCCGGTAGCGGGCCATCGGGCGCTCAGTCCCGGGCCAGGTCGACGGCCAGCAGCAGCCAGCCGAGGATCATCAGGCTGCCGCCGAAGGGAGCCAGCGATGTGGGCCAGCCCGCCAGCGCGGCCGCCGCCAGGCTGCCGGAGAACAGCAGCATCCCGGCCAGCAGCATACCCATGGAAACCAGCCCCGCCATCCGCGTCGTGACCCGCGACAGCAGCGCCAGGGCCGCCCCATGCCCAAATGCAAACGCGGCGGCAGTCTGCAGCCAGGCCGCGGCCTGGCCCTCCGTTCCGTGCGACGCGTAGGCCGCCAGGGCGACGGCAATCCCGGCGCATATCGCGCCCGCTGCGCCGCACAGGCGCCCGAAAAGCGACACGCCGCGCTTTGCGGGCGCGGCGTGTCGGGAGTCAAACATGAGGGCAGCCGGGCGGCTTACTGCTGCCGCAGGGTCCAGTAAACCTCGTACTGGCCGTCGCTGGTGAAGGAGTCATCGATGCCCGACTTGTAGAACTCGTACGGGCGGCCGGTGACCTCATAGCCCTGGGTCATCGCCCAGGCGCGCACCGCGTTGCGCACGTTCTCCAGCTCCGCCATGAAGCCGGTGTAGTCGCCGACGGCGGCCATGGTCGGCTCGCTGCGCACGTACTCCACCGGGCCCAGCAGCTCCAGGTCGGACAGCTCGCCCTCGTCCACCACCGGGGCTTCGGCCACCGCCTGCCCGGCGTCCTCGCCGTTTTCACCATTCCCGCCGTTGTCGCCGTTTTCGGACTCATCGGCATCCGGCCCGCTGCCAGCGGTACGCACCGGCATGACCACGTCGAAGTTGTAGACCTCGCGGCCCAGTTCGGTGGTGACGATGCGCATGGGGCCGGCAGGCTCCAGGTCGTTGGCCTCCATGGTGCGGTTGATCCACTCCATGTTGCTCTTCATCGACGACTGGATCTCGTTGGTGCGGCGCTCGATGGCACCGGCACGCACCGCCAGCAGGTTCTCGGCGGGACGCTCGACGATGCGCAGGTTCTCCAGCGTGCTGCCTTCCACGGCGTAGTCCACGTTCGGCACGGAGGCAAGCATGTTGGTCAGGCGGTTCAGGCCCAGCTTCATGGCATCGCCGACGCTGCGGGCCACGTAGAGGCCGGAATAGCGGCCGAACAGGTTCCAGCCGTATTCGACCGTGTAGCTTTGGGTGATTTCCATGTTGCGGCCGCCGCGGCCGGTCGGGCGCAGGGTGAACTCGGTGCGCTTGTTGGTGCCCTGGCGGTCATCCTCGATCGCGATCGCCACCCGGCGCCGCGGCTCGGACTCGACGATGGTCCAGGTGCCGCTGGGCACGCTGCGCACGTCCGATTCGAATTCCAGCGTGGCGCCCTCGCCTTCCTCGGGGCCGGTCCGGCGCATGCGGATGGCCGGGTCGTAAAGCGCCATCGGGTGCCACTCGTGGAAGCGGCGGAAGCTGTTGATCGTGTCGAACACGATCGTCTGGCGCCTGTTGGTCTCCACCTGCTCGACCAGCGTGCGTTCGGAGGGCAGCAGGACGCCGACCACCACGAACAGCACGGCGACGATCACCAGGGAAATCAAGAGTTCGAGCAAACGGGTCATTCAGGGTTCTCCAGACCAAATTCCGGCCGTGCCGGCTTGCAGCGGGCAATCCTAACAAGTTGAAAGGGCGCGGGCGAGAACCGGAAGCTATTTTTTTTCCGGGGGCCCGCGATGCGAAACGTCACACGAGTTTGAGCTCAAAGGCCTTCAATACCGCCCGCGTGCGGTCGCGCACGCCGAGCTTGCTGAGGATGTTGGATACGTGGTTCTTGATGGTTCCCTCGGCGACGCCGAGCGAATTGGCGATTTCCTTGTTGGAAAATCCGCCCGCCATCAGCCGCAGGATCTCGGTTTCGCGGTCGGTCAGCGGGTCCGGGCGGTCCAGGCTCACGAATTCGTTGCGCATGTGCTCCAGGCCCGACAGCAGGCGCTGGGTCATGGCCGGCTGCACCAGCGAGCCGCCCCCGGCGACGGTGCGGATCGCGCCCACGAGCTGGTCCAGGGAGACGTCCTTGAGCAGATAGCCCTTGGCCCCGGCCTTCAGGCCCGCCAGCACCAGCTGGTCATCGTCAAAGGTGGTGAGGATGATCGTGGGCGGGAGGTTGCCGTCGCGCGAGAGCACCTGCAGCGCCTCCAGGCCCGACATCACGGGCATGCGCATGTCCATCAGGACCACGTCGGGCTTGACCTGCGGGATCAAATCCACCGCCTGTCGCCCGTCGGCGGCCTCGGCCACCACTTCGATGCCGTCGTCCAGCGCCAGCAGCGAGCGGATGCCCTGCCGGACCAGGGTCTGGTCGTCCACCAGGCAAACTCGGATCATGGGCTTCTCCTCGGGTCGTTCCATGATAAGGCCTCACGCGTCGCCGTCGGCGCCGGGAACGGCCGGGGCGCTCCCGGGGTGGTCTCCGGGCTCGTCCAGCGGCAGCTCGATGTCCAGCGCGAATCCCTCGGCGGGGGCGGTGCGGATCTCCATGGAGCCGCCGTGGGC
>JAAYXJ010000222.1 GCA_012515985.1 Gammaproteobacteria bacterium | reverse complement strand
GCGCCGCCGATGTGCAGGTAGCCGGTAGGACTGGGGGCAAAGCGGGTGCGGACGGTCATGGCGGATGTGCAGTGGAATGGGCGGTCCATTGTAGATGGCCCCTCGACCCGCCGCGGCCCCCGTTATCATGTCGCGATGACAACGCTTTTCATTGCCGACCTGCACCTGGACCCGGACCGCCCGGAGATCACCCGCCTGTTCGGCGAATTCCTCGAAACCTGGGCGAAAGGCGCCGATGCCCTCTACATCCTGGGCGACCTGTTCGAATCATGGGTCGGCGACGATGACCCTTCCGAAGCCGGCGCCTTCGTCGCCGACAGGCTTGCCCGCCTCGGCGGATCGGGGGTCCCCGTCTTCTTCATGCACGGCAACCGCGATTTCATTCTCGGCCGCGACTACGCCGCCCGCGCCGGCATGCGGATCCTGCCCGACCCCAGCGTCATCGACCTCTATGAGCGGCCGGTGCTGCTGATGCACGGCGACACGCTGTGCACCGGCGACGTGGAATACCAGAAGGTCCGCGCCCAGGTGCGCAACCCGGCCTGGCGCGAGCACATGCTCTCCCAGCCCCTGCAGGCCCGCCTTGCCTTCGCCCAGCAGGCCCGCGCCGCCAGCCAGGCGCGCCAGGGCCAAATGAAGAGCGCCGGCACCATGGAGACCATCACCGACGCCGCGCCGGATGCCATCGAGGAAACGTTCCGCCGCTACGGCATCAACACCCTCATCCACGGCCACACCCACCGCCCCGCCATCCACGAGCTCGACATCGGCGGCTGCCCGCATCGCCGCATCGTCCTGGGCGACTGGTATGAGCAGGGTTCGGTCCTGCGCGCACACCCCGACGGATCCTTCGATCTGGCAACGCTCTGAGCAAGGTCGTCAGGCCGACGACTCCGAGAGTTCGCGCAAGGCGGCAAGCTCCTCTTCGCTGAAGCCCGCCGCCGCCCGCGCATCCACGTTGAACGGCCCGTGCAGCACCGCCCGCGCGTACTCCGCCAGCAGCTCCCGGAACTTCGGCTCCGGCGCAATGCCCGCCCGCTCGCAGTGCCAGTGGAACCAGCGGCTCCCGGCCGCGACATGGCTGACCTCTTCCTCCAGGATCACCTCCAGCACCGCCGCCGTCTCCCGGTCGCCCACCGCCTGCAGCTTCACGATCATCCCCGGCGTCACGTCGAGCCCGCGCGCCTCCAGCACCCGCGGTACCAGTGCCATCCGCGCCATCCCGTCGTGCGCGGTCTTCTCGCACATCTCCCACAGCCCGTTGTGCGCGTCGAAATCGCCATAGTCGTGGCCCATCGCCTGCAGCCGCTCACGCAGCATCATGAAGTGCCGCGCCTCGTCGTCCGCGATCCGCACCCAGTCGCCGTAGAACTCCGGCGGCATGCCGCGGAACCGGTAGGCCGCGTCCCAGGCCAGGTCCACCGCGTTCAACTCGATGTGCGCGATCGCATGGATGAACGCCGCCCGCCCCGCGGCCGTGCCCAATCCCCGCCTGGGCAGCTCGCGCGGATGCACCATGCGCGGCCTGGCAGGCCG
>JAAYXJ010000221.1 GCA_012515985.1 Gammaproteobacteria bacterium | reverse complement strand
GGGCATGAAAGCGGTGATCCCGTTCGACACCACGCCGTTCGTGAAGGTGTCGATCAAGAGCGTGGTCACCACGCTGATCGAAGCCATCATCCTTGTGTTCCTGGTGATGTACCTGTTCCTGCAGAACTTCCGCGCCACCCTGATCCCGACGATCGCGGTGCCGGTGGTGCTGCTGGGCACGTTCGGCGTCATGGCCGTGCTCGGGTTCTCGGTGAACATGCTCACCATGTTCGGCATGGTGCTGGCCATCGGCCTGCTGGTGGACGACGCGATCGTGGTGGTCGAGAACGTCGAGCGCATCATGGCCGAGGAGGGCCTGTCGCCGCTGGAGGCGGCGCGCAAATCCATGGACCAGATCACCGGTGCACTGGTGGGCATCGGCGTGGTGCTCTCGGCGGTGTTCGTGCCGATGGCCTTCATGGGCGGCTCAACCGGCATCATCTACCAGCAGTTCTCGGTGACGATCGTGACCGCGATGGCGCTGTCGGTGGTGGTGGCGATCGTGCTGACCCCGGCGCTGTGCGCAACCATGCTCAAGCCGGTGAAGAAGGGCGAGCACATGTCCGCCGGGACCGGCCTGATGGCGCGCTTCTTCGCCCGGTTCAATCGTGGCTTTGACAGCAGCAGCGGCAAGTACCGCCGTGGCGTGCGCGGCATTCTGGCGCGCCCGGGCCGCTCGATGGCGATCTTCGGCCTGATGGTGGTGCTGATGGGTGTGCTGTTCATGCGCGCGCCGACCTCGTTCCTTCCCGACGAGGACCAGGGCGTGCTGATGGCCATGATCCAGACCCCGGTCGGTGCCACCCAGGAGCGCACGATCGAAGCGATCAAGCAGCTCGAGGACCACTTCCTGGAAAACGAGCCCGATGCGGTTGAATCGACCTTTGCGGTGCAGGGCTTCAGCTTTGCCGGTATGGGACAGAACAACGGCATGGCGTTCGTGAAACTGAAGGACTGGGGCGATCGCAAGGATGATTCGCTCAGCGCCCAGGCGGTGGCGGGACGTGGCATGGCTGCGATGAGCCAGGTGAAGGATGCGATGATCTTCGTGTTCGCGCCGCCGGCGATGCCGGAGCTGGGCGTGGCCGCGGGCTTCTCCATGTTCCTGCAGGACAACGCCGCGCAGGGGCATGAGGCCCTGCTGCAGGCGCGCAACCAGCTGCTGGGCATGGCCGCGCAGAGCGAGCTGCTGAGGAACGTGCGCCCGAACGGTCAGGAAGACACGCCGCAGCTGCGCGTTGACGTGGACGTGGCCAAGGCCGCGGCCCTGTCGCTGCCGCAGTCGTCCATCAACCAGACCCTGGCGGCGGCCTGGGGCGGCCAGTACATCGATGACTTCATCGACCGCGGCCGGGTCAAGCGCGTGTACATCCAGGCCGATGCGCCGTTCCGGATGACGCCCGAGGACTTCAACCTCTGGTCGGTGAAGAACACCCAGGGCGAGATGGTGCCGTTCCCGGCCTTCGCCACCACCCGCTGGGAGTACGGTTCGCCGCGCCTGGAGCGCTACAACGGCCTGCCGGCGATGGAGATCCAGGGCGAAGCCGCGCCTGGCGTGTCCACTGGTGACGCGATGGCTGAAATGGAGCGCCTGGTGGCGCAGCTGCCGCCGGGCTTCGGCATCGAGTGGACCGGCCTGTCCTACCAGGAGCGCGAGGCCGGCAACCAGACGCCGCTGCTGTACACACTCTCGCTGCTGATCGTGTTCCTCAGCCTGGCCGCACTGTATGAAAGCTGGAAGGTGCCCACGGCCGTGCTGCTGGCCGCGCCGATCGGCATCCTCGGTGCGATCCTGGCGGCCACCGTGTTCGGCCTGGACCGCGACGTGTACTTCCAGGTGGCGATGCTGACCACGGTGGGACTGGTGAGCAATAATGCGATCCTGATCGTGGAGTTCGCCAAGCAGAACCTGGAAAGCGGCATGGAGCTGATCGAGTCCACCATGCAGGCCGTGCGTGACCGCCTGCGCCCGATCGTCATGACCTCGCTGGCCTTCGGCCTGGGCGTGACTCCGCTGGCCCTGTCCTCGGGTGCGGGCTCGGGCGCGCAGAACGCGATCGGCATCAGCGTGCTGGGCGGCATGATCGTGGGTACGCTGATCGGCGTGTTCTTCATCCCGCTGTTTTTCGTGGTGATCCAGAAGCTGTTCGACCGCCGCAAGCCGGATCCGGAGCCCGAACCGGATGCCCTGGCGGCTGGGGGCGGCGATGCCTGAGGCCGATCCCCGCGCGGTCCGCGTCGAGGCGCAGCGCAAGCGCATCCTCGACGCCGCCCAGCAGTGCTTCATCGAGCACGGCTTCCACGGCGCGAGCATGTCCGCGATCGCCGAGACTGCCGGAATGAGCGCGGGGCTGATCTACCGCTACTTCGAGAACAAGAGCGCGATCATCCTGGCCATCGTCGAGGAGCAGCTGGTGCTGCTGCGCGAGGAGATCAGCCTCAACGACAAGCCCGACCTGCCGCAGCTGATGGCCGAGAACTACGCCCGTACCTGCGGCGCGCAGCGCGGGATGAACGCGGCGCTGCTGCTGGAGATCTCGGCCGAGGCCACGCGTGATCCGCAGATCGCCGCGGCCCTGGATGACTATGACCAGGCGGTTCGCCAGGCGCTGTGTGACTGGCTGGCGCGCGATCCCGACGCCGGCGGGCATGGCCTGCCGCCGGAGCTGGCCCGGCAGCGGGCGCTGATGCTGCAGTGCCTGTTCGAGGGCCTGAAGCTGCGCGAGACGCGCGAACCGCGGCTGGACCGCAAGCTGCTGCTGGAGGCGCTGCAGGCCGTGGTGCCCAGGGTGCTGGCGCCCTGACGCGGCCAAGCCGGGCGGCCGATAATGGAGCCCGTGCGCAAGATCCTGCACATCGACATGGACGCGTTCTACGCGTCGGTTGAACAGCGCGACGATCCGTCCCTGCGCGGGCGCCCGGTGGTGGTGGCCTGGCGGGGCGGGCGCTCGGTGGTGGTGGCGGC
>JAAYXJ010000220.1 GCA_012515985.1 Gammaproteobacteria bacterium | reverse complement strand
TGACCGCCGAAGAGGTGGCCCGGGCGAGTGAACCGTTTTACACCACCAAGCCGGCCGGCCAGGGCACGGGCCTGGGCCTGGCGATTGCGTCCGACCTCGCCAAGCGCGCGGGCGGTGAGCTGCTCATTGAAAGTGCGCCCGGCCAGGGCACCACGGTCACCGTGCGCCTGCCCCGGCGCGGCGCGGCCGGCTGAGGGATGCTCAGACGGACAGGTGCTCGATGGCCGCCACGCTGCCCAGGCGCCCGGCGAGGCGCTGCAGCAGCGCCAGCCGGTTGCCGCGCACGGCCGGATCCTCGGCGTTGACCATCACCGCGTCGAAGAACGCGTCCACCTGCGGGCGCAGGCGCGCCAGGCGGGCAAGCACGTCGACGTAGTCGCCGCTGGCCAGCGGCGCCGCGGTGTCGCCATGCACCGCTTCCACCGCTTCGGCCAATGCCAGCTCGGCCGGCTCGCTGAGCAGGGCCGGATCCACCGTGCCAGGCACGTCGCCGTCGGCCTTGCGCAGGATGTTGCGGATGCGCTTGTCGGCCGCGGCCAGGGCCTCGGCCTCGGGTAGCTCGGCGAAGGAGCCGATGGCCGCGATGCGGCGGTTGAAGTCGTGCAGCGACTGCGGACGCAGCGCGGCCACGGCAGCAAAATGCTGGGCCGGGACCCCACGGTCGGCGTAGTAGCCCTTGAGCCGGTCAAGGATGAAGTCGTACAGGGCGTCGATGCCCGCCTGCGGATCGGCTGCGCGGTCGGCCAGCGCGTCGTCCAGGCGTTTCTGCGCGCGTTCGCGGTCCTTGTCGCCGCTGGCGGCGGCCAGGGCGGATTCGGCGGACGCCACCATCGCATCCAGGGCCAGGGCGCGGGCGCGTCCGAGCAGCGCGCCCAGGTCGAGCTCCAGCGCGCTTTCGATCACCGTGCGCGCCAGGCCCAGCGCATTGCGGCGCAGGGCAAACGGATCCTTGTTGCCGGTGGGCCTGAGCCCGGCGGCGAACCCGCCGGCCAGGGTGTCGGCGCGCTCGGCGATCGCCAGCACCTTGCCCAGGGGCGAGAGCGCGATGTCGTCGCCCGCGTGGCGCGGCGCATAGGCCTCGTCGATGGCGTTGGCCACGGCGGTGCGCGCATCCACCGCCAGGTCGTCCAGCGCCGGGTCCTGCAGCGCGTAATAGCGCCCTGCGATGCCCTGCAACTCGGGGAACTCGCCGACCAGGCGCGACTGCAGGTCGGCCTTGGACAGGCCCGCTGCGCGCGCGGCCAGCGCCGGGTCGACGCCAGCGGCGGGGGCGATGCGTTCGGCCAGCGCCGCCACGCGCGCGACCTTGTCGGCCACCGAGCCCAGCGATGCCTGGTAGGTCACCGCGCCAAGCCCGGCGTTCATCGACGCCAGACCCTGGCGAATGTCCTCGGTGAAGAAGAACTGGGCGTCGGCAAAGCGCGGGCGGATCACGCGCTCGTAGCCCAGGCGCACCTGCGCCTCGTCCTTCGAGGCGATGTTGGCGATGCCGATGAAGTGCTCGAGCAGGCGCCCGTCCCCGCCCAGCACCGGGAAGAACTTCTGGTTGGCCTCCATGGTGGCCACCAGCGCCTCGGGCGGCACCGCGAGGAAGGCCGGGTCGAACGAGCAGGCGACGGCCACCGGCCACTCCACGAGGCAGTTCACCTGCTCCAGGTTGTCCCCGTCGATGCGGGCTGAACCGTGCGGCGCGGCCGCGGCATTGACTTCCTCGACGATGCGCGCGCGGCGCTCGTCCGGGTCCACCAGCACCTTGGCGTCGCGCATTGCGTCGACGTAGTCGTCCGGCCGCGCGAGCGCGACCGGACCGGAATGCATGAACCGGTGGCCGCGGCTTTCGCGGCCCGCGCGCACGCCCACGGCCTCCATGTCCACCACCTCTTCGCCCAGCAGTGCCACCAGCCAGAGCACCGGCCGCGCGAACGCGTGGTCGTGGTCGCCCCAGCGCATCGGCTTGGGGATGGGCATTGCGTCGATGGCCTCGGCGACCACCTGCGGCAGCAGCGCCGCGGTGCTTTCCCCGGGGCTGGCCGAGCGGTGCACGAAGCGTTCCCCGCGCTTGTCGCTGGTGCGCTCCAGCGCGGTCCACTCCACGCCCGCCTTGGCCGCGAAACCTTGCAGCGCCCGGGTGGGCTGGCCGTCGGCGTCCAAGGCGATGTTGAGGTAGGGCCCCAGCACCTCGGACTTCTGCTCCGGCTGTGTGGGCGCCACGCCGGGCAGCAGCACGGCAATGCGCCGCGGCGTGTACAGCGGCCTGGCGTCACCGCGCTCCACCGCGATGCCGCGCTTTTCCAGCGCCGCCAGCACGCCGTCGAAAAACGCCTGGGCCAGGCCCGGCAGGGCCTTGACCGGCAGTTCCTCGGTGCCCAGTTCCACCAGCAGCGGATGCATCGCGTTCGCCATCACGCAGCCTCCCTGCCGGCCTGCTTCAGACCCGGGAAGCCGAGCTTTTCGCGCTGTGCGTAATAGGCTTGCGCCACGCCCTGGGCCAGCCGGCGCACGCGCAAGATGTAGCGCTGGCGCTCGGTGACGCTGATGGCGCGGCGGGCATCAAGCATGTTGAAGCTGTGGCTGGCCTTCATCACCTGCTCGTAGGCGGGCAGCGGCAGCGCCAGGTCCACCAGCTTGAGCGCCTCGGCCTCGCAGGCGTCGAACCGGTGCAGCAGCTCCGGCACGTCGGCGACCTCGAAGTTGTAGGTGCTCTGCTCCACCTCGTTCTGGTGGTACACGTCGCGGTAAGTCACCGGGGTGCCGTCGGGGCCGTGGGTCCAGACCAGGTCGAACACGTCGTCCACGCCCTGCAGGTACATGCACAGGCGCTCCAGGCCGTAGGTGATCTCGCCCATCACCGGCCGGCATTCCAGCCCGCCGGCCTGCTGGAACCAGGTGAACTGGGTCACCTCCATGCCGTTCAGCCAGACCTCCCAGCCCAGGCCCCAGGCGCCCAGGGTGGGCGATTCCCAGTTGTCCTCGACCAGACGCAGGTCGTGCACCAGCGGGTCCACGCCCAGCTCCCTGAGCGAGCCGAAGTACAGCTCGACGATGTCGTCGGGGCTGGGCTTCATCACCACCTGGTACTGGTAGTAGCGCTGCAGGCGGTTGGGGTTCTCGCCGTAGCGGCCGTCGGTGGGGCGGCGGCTGGGCTGAACGTAGGCGGCGTTCCACGGCTCGGGGCCGATCGCGCGCAGGAACGTGGCCGGATGGAAGGTGCCCGCGCCCACCTCCAGGTCCAGCGGCTGCACCAGCACGCAGCCGTGCCCGGCCCAGTAGGCGTTGAGGCGCTGGATCAGGTCCTGGAAGGTCGGGCCGCTCATCGTCGGTTGCCATGTTCGGGGGCGCGATAGTATAGCGACGGCCCGCCCGGGGCCCGGCCGGGCGCAGCGGACGCCTGCCTTGAACGAACACCGCCACATCGCCCCGCGCAAGCGGAATCCCAGGCTGCCTCCCGGGCGCCTGGCGCTGGCGCCGGTGGTCGATGCGCTGCTGGCCGACGGCATGCTCGAGCCCGCCGACGCAGCGCGCGCCAAGGCCTCGGCGCGACAGGGCCAGGCCAGCGAGTCGGTGCATCCGCTGGTGCTGCTGGCCAACCTCAAGATGGCCTCAGCGCGCGTGCCGGGCAGCGAGCTGGGCCTGGAGCAGCTGACCGAGTGGCTTGCGGGCGAAGTCGGCCATCCCTACCGCCGCATCGATCCGACCCGCCTGGACGTGGCCGGGGTGACCGACCTGGTCTCCCACGCCTATGCCCGGCGCCACCGGATCCTGCCGCTGGAGGTCATGCCCGACCGCGCGGTGGTCGCCACCAGCGAGCCGCTGGCGCTGGATTGGCTGGGCGACGTGCAGCGCATGCTCCGCCGCGAGATCGACCTGGTGGTGGCCAGCCCGCTGGACCTGCACCGCTACACCATGGAGTTCTACGGGGTCACCCGTTCGATCCGCGGCGCGAAAGATACCCGCGAGGGCGACGGCGGCG
>JAAYXJ010000219.1 GCA_012515985.1 Gammaproteobacteria bacterium | reverse complement strand
GGCTTCCAGCCCAAGTGGCGGCGCGAGGACATGCCGTGGATGCCCAAGGGCCGCTATTCGATCATGCGCGCCTACATGCCCAGGGTCGGCGACCTGGGTCTGGACATGATGACCCGCACCTGCACGGTGCAGGTGAACCTGGACTACGCCAGCGAAGCGGACATGGTGAAGAAGTTCCGGGTGGCGCTGGCGCTGCAGCCGGTGGCCACGGCGCTGTTTGCCGATTCGCCGTTCACGGAAGGGCGGCCCAACGGTTTCCTCAGCTACCGCTCGCACATCTGGACCGACACCGACCCGGACCGCACCGGCATGCTCGACTTCGTGTTCGAGGACGGCTTCGGCTACGAGCGCTGGGTGGACTACATCCTCGACGTGCCGATGTACTTCGTGCAGCGTGGCGACCGCTACGTGGATGCCAGCGGGCAGAGCTTCCGCGACTTCCTCGAAGGCCGGCTGCCGGCGCTGCCGGGCGAGCTGCCGACGCTCAAGGACTGGGTCGACCACATGACCACGGCCTTCCCCGAGGTGCGGCTAAAGACTTTCCTGGAGATGCGCGGCGCCGACGGCGGGCCGTGGAACCGGCTGTGCGCGCTCTCGGCGTTCTGGGTCGGCCTGCTGTATGACGACACCGCGCTGGACGCGGCCTGGGACCTGGTGAAGGACTTCAGCCTGGAAGAGCGCAACGCCCTGCGCGACGGGGTGCCCAGGCATGCCATGGGCCTGCCGTTCCGCGGCGGCAAGGTGCAGGACCTGGCCGTCAGCGCCCTGCAGATCTCGGCAGCCGGCCTGGCTCGCCGCGGCGCGCTCAACGACCAGGGCAGCAACGAAGTGCGCTTCCTCGAGCCCCTCATCGAGTTCGCCGAATCCGGCCAAACCCCGGCCGAGCGCAAGCTGGAACTGTTCCACGGCGAGTGGGAAGGCGACATCGACCGGGTGTTCCGCGAGTTCGCCTACTGAGCGCGCGCACGCGGCGCGGGGTTGTGTAGCCTTGCGCCGATGAGCACACCGCCAACTTCGAACGACCGCGCCCGCTTGCGGGCGGACCTTGAATTCGCCGAAACCGACGCCCTGCTGCGCGACGACGTGCGCCGGCTGGGCGCGATGGTGGGCGAGATGCTTGCCGAGCAGGTCTCGCCGGCGCTGCTGGAGCAGGTGGAGGCGGTGCGGCGGGCGGCGATCGCGCGGCGCGAGGACGACGAGCCGGTGGATGCCCTGGCCGCTGAGCTGGCGCCGGTGTCGCCGGCCAATGCCGATGCGCTGGTGCGGGCATTCTCGGCCTGGTTCGGCGCCATCAACCTGGCCGAGCGGGTGCACCGCATCCGCCGCCGGCGTGACCACCAGCGCAGCGACGACGGTCCGCAGCCGGGCGGGCTGGAGGCGGTGCTGGCGGAACTGCACGCCGACGGCGTGACGCTGGATGAGCTGCAGGCGCTGCTGCCGCGGCTGTGGGTGGAGCCGGTGTTCACCGCACACCCCACCGAGGCGGTGCGGCGGGTGCTGCTGGCCAAGGAACAGGTGATCGTGGAGCGGCTGGTGGCGGACATCGACCGCTGCCGCACGCCCGATGAGCGGCGCAGCGACGAATCGCGCATCCGCCAGGCGCTGGCCACCACCTGGCAGACCTCCGAAGCGCCGCCGCGCCGGCCGACGGTGACCGACGAGGTCGAGCACATCGGCCATTACCTGGGCGTGCTGTTCCGGGTCCTGCCGGCGTTCTACCGGGTGTTCGCCGATGCGGTGGAGGCCGCCTGGGGCGAGCGCATCGCGCTGCCCAACGTCCTGCGCTTCGGCACCTGGGTGGGTGGCG
>JAAYXJ010000218.1 GCA_012515985.1 Gammaproteobacteria bacterium | reverse complement strand
TGAGGCGGGAAATCATGGAGTCCATGGACGTGGGCCTACTGGAGGTCGCGGCGCGGGATCCCGCGATTGCCACCCAGGCGCCCGGCCATCTCCTCGACCCGTTCGCGGTTGCGCAACAGCGCATCCACGCAGGCGGGGTCGAACAGCGAGCCGCGGTTTTCCTGGAAATAGTCGAAGGTTTCGTCCATCGTCCATGCGCGCTTGTAGGGCCGCTCGGAGATCAGCGCGTCGAACACGTCCGCCACCGCCACGATCCTTGCCTCCACCGGGATCGCGTTGCCGCGCAGGCCTGCCGGATACCCGCTTCCGTCGTAGCGCTCCTGGTGGTGCAGGGCAATGGTGGCACTGAGCTGGATGAAGCGGTTCTGGCTGCCACTCAGCAGGTCATATCCGATCTGGGGATGCTTGCGCATGAGTGCGGCCTCCTCCGGGGACAGCGGGCCGGGCTTCATCAGCAGCGCGTCGGGCATGGCGATCTTGCCGATGTCGTGCAGCGGCGCTGCCAGCTCGATCATCCGCACTTCTTCCTCGAACAGCCCCAGGTCCTCGGCGATCAGCCCCGCCACGCGGGCCACGCGCTCGAGGTTGGCGCTGGTGCCCGCGTCACGGTAGGCGATCGCGCGCGCGAGCCGGGTCAGGGTCTCGCGCTCGCGCTCCTCCACCTCGTGCATGCTTGCCAGCAGCCGCTGCTCCAGCGAAAGCGCGCGCTGCTTCACCGACTCGGAGTGCTGGCGCAGCTGCAGCAGGTTGCGGCAGCGCGCCCGCAGTTCGCGCGGCCGGATCGGCTTGACCAGGAAGTCGATCACCCCGGCGTCCAGTGCGGCCTGCCGGACCGGTTCATCGCCAACCACCGTCACCAGCACGATCGGCACGTCCCGGTGCAGCATGGGCCGCCGGAAGCGCCGCGCGAACTCGAGCCCGTCGATGCCGGGCATGCGGTAGGCGAGCAGCAGCAGGTCGGGCCGGTTGTCCTGGCACCACTGCAGTGCAACCTGCGGATCGTCGAAATCCAGCACGTGCAGCTCAGGACTGATGTCCTCGATGATGTGGCGCAGCATGGTGCGCGCTGAAGTCTGGTCGTCGACGATGACGATGTTCACGTTGGCGTTCCGTTCCCGGGGTGTCCCGGCCAATGGCCGATAGTGGCCGTATTGCACTCGCGCGTGCAACCTCCGGCAGGACATCGCCTGCAAGTTCCATGCCCCCGCGCGCGCCTTGGCGGACAGGGGTTTGGGCGCCGCCGGGTGCCCCCGGAGGATCCTGCGGGGCGGAAACTGCCCCCGGAGGGTCAGTCCCTGCCCTGCCCCCCGCCTTCCGGGCGCATGTACGGAAACAGCAGGACGTCGCGGATCGAGGACGAACCGGTGAGCAGCATCACCAGCCTGTCGATGCCCACGCCCAGCCCACCGGTGGGGGGCAGTCCCACTTCCAGCGCGCGGATGTAGTCCGCGTCGTAGTGCATCGCCTCCTCGTCCCCGCCCTCGCGGGCCTCCACCTGGGCACGGAAGCGCGCGGCCTGCTCTTCGGGGTCGTTGAGCTCGGAGAAGCCATTGGCCATTTCGCGGCCGCCGATGAACAGTTCGAAGCGGTCGGTGATGCCGGGCTCGGTGTCCGATTCCCGCGCCAAAGGGGAAACTTCCACCGGGTAGTGGGTGATGAACGTGGGCTGCACGAGCCCCTCCTCCACCGTGGCTTCGAACAGCTCCAGCAGCAGCTTGCCCCAGTCCCAGTCCGGCCTGGTGCGGATGCCCAGCCGCTCGCAATGGGCGCCGAGCGCCGCGCGGTCGCGGCAATCGGCGGCGGAGATCTCCGGGTTGAGCTCACGCACCGCCTCCTCGAGTTTCCAGCGCCGGAACCGGGGACCCAGGTCGATCGAGTGGCCGTCCCAGTCCACTGCGGTGGTCCCGAGCACCTCGGATGCGAGGTCGCGGATCATGTCCTCGGTGAGGTCCATGATGTCCTCGTACGTGGCGTAGGCCTCGTACAGCTCCAGCATCGTGAACTCGGGGTTGTGCCGGGTGGACACCCCCTCGTTGCGGAAATTGCGGTTGATCTCGTAGACCTTCTCGAAGCCGCCTACCACCAGCCGCTTGAGGTACAGCTCCGGCGCCACCCGCAGGTAGAGGTCCAGGTCCAGCGCGTTGTGGTGGGTGACGAACGGGCGCGCCGTCGCCCCGCCGGCGATGTAATGCATCATCGGCGTTTCCACCTCCAGGAACCCGCGTGCGTCGAGCCACGCGCGCATGGCGGTGATGATCCGCGAGCGCTTGATGAACACCTCGCGCGATTCCGGGCTCACGATCAGGTCCACGTAGCGCTGGCGGTAGCGCTGCTCCACGTCGGCCAGCCCGTGCCACTTGTCCGGCAGCGGGCGCAGGCCCTTGGTGAGCAGCCGCAGCCGGGACACCTTCACCGACAGCTCGCCGGTGCGCGTCCGCATCAGAGTCCCCTCGGCGCCGATGATGTCACCGACGTCCCAGCCCCTGAATGCCTGGTAGTCGTCGCCCAGCGCGTCGCGCTGCAGGAACAGCTGGATCCGTCCGGTCGAGTCCTGGATCTGGGCGAACGCGGCCTTGCCCATCACCCGCTTGGCCATCATCCGGCCTGCCACCGCCACCTGGCGGCCGCCGGCCTCCAGCGCTTCCCCGGTCCAGGTCCCGGCGTCGGCGTACTCCGCCTGCAGTTCGCCGGCCAGATCGGTGCGCCGGAAATCGTTCGGGAACGCGACCCCCTCCCGGCGCAGCGCCGCCAGCTTGGCCCTGCGTTCGGCCACCAGCCGGTTCTCTTCATCGGCGTTCGCGGGAGTGTGGGGAGTCTTGTCAGTCATGCCTTGTCCGTGATGATGGCCTGCGCGCGCCGGCTCACGCCGCGTCGTTGCGCTTGGCGCCGGCCTTGAGCCCGGCCTTGAGTGCGGCGGCGACGAATTCGTCCAGATCGCCGTCGAGCACGTTCTGGGTGTCGCTGCGTTCGATGCCAGTGCGCAGGTCCTTGATGCGCGACTGGTCGAGCACGTAGTTGCGGATCTGGCTGCCCCAGCCGATGTCCGACTTGGTGGCTTCCACCGCCTGCTTCTCGGCGCTGCGCTTCTGGATTTCCAGCTCGTACAGGCGCGCGGCCAGCATCTTCATCGCCCGGTCGCGGTTGGCATGCTGGCTGCGCTCGGTCTGGCAGGCCACCACGGTGCCGGTCGGCACATGGGTCAGCCGCACCGCCGATTCCGTCGTGTTCACGTGCTGGCCGCCGGCGCCCGAGGAACGGTACACGTCCATCTTGATGTCGGCCGGGTTGATGTCGATCTCGATGCTGTCATCGATTTCCGGCGAGACGAATACCGAGGTGAAGCTGGTGTGGCGCCGGGCGTCGGAGTCGAACGGGCTCTTGCGCACCAGCCGGTGGACGCCGGTCTCGGTCTTGAACCAGCCGTATGCGTAGTCGCCTTCGACCCGGAACGTGGCCGACTTGATTCCGGCGACCTCGCCGCCGCTTACCTCCAGCAGCTCGGTCTTCCAGCCGCGATCCTCGGCCCAGCGCAGGTACATGCGCAGCAGCATGCCGGCCCAGTCCTGGGCCTCGGTGCCGCCGGCGCCGGCCTGGATGTCGACAAACGCGGCCGCGCCGTCCATTTCACCGGAGAACATGCGCTGGAACTCGAGTTCCTCCACGCCCCTGGCGTGCTGCTCCACGTCCTCGGCCACCGCGTCCGCGGTTTCCTGATCGTCCTCTGCTTCGGCCAGGTCCAGCAGCTCCGCGGCGCCGGCCAGCCCTTCCTGCAGGCCCTGGATGCCATTGACGGTCTTGTCCAGCATCGAGCGCTCGCGCCCAAGCGACTGGGCCCGCTGCGGGTCGTTCCAGACGTCCGGGTTCTCGAGCTCGCGCTCTACTTCCTCCAGCCGTTCGCGCTTGGAGTCGTAGTCAAAGATACCCCCTCAGCGCTTCCAGCCGGCCCTGCAGGTCGGCGATGCGCTGGCGGACGGGATTGAGTTCCATCGTGCCGTTTCCATGAAGATCCAAGCCGGCCATTCTAGCAACGGCGCCGCAGCTCAGGAATGCCGGGCGACGGCGCGCAGGTCCTCGCGATAGCGCCGGCTGCAGGGGACGATGTCGCCCGAACGCATCCGCACCCTGGCCTCGCCGCTGTCGAGCGGCTCGATCGATTCCACCTGGTCCAGGTTCACGATCCAGCTGCGGTGCACCCGCACGAACTGCGCGGGGTCGAGCCTGGCCTCGATTCCGGAGATGGTGCTGCGCAGCGGGTAGTCGCGCCCGCGCACCCGCAGGTTGACGTAGTTGCCCGAGGCCTGCAGCCACTCGATGTCCGCCGCCGCCACCAGGAATTCGCGTCCCAGCTTGCGCACCAGGAACCGCTCCGGCCGGTCCACGGCATCCACCGGCGGACCCACGTCCGGCTCACCGAGCATGCTGGCCTCGCCCTGCATCCGCCGCAGCACCAGCCGGTACAGCTCGATCACCGTCACCATCGCGGCGTAGGTGCGCACGTCCTTGAGGTATTCGTAGCCCAATCCGCTGGCCCATGGGCCGAAGTCATACTCCCGCCCCTGGCTGGCATAGACCAGCTCGCGCAGCAGCACCATTCCCAGCACGTGCAGCAGGGAGACGATGACGCTGGCAAGCAGGTGCCAGGGGAGCTGCCGATGCCAGGTGTCCCAGTGGAACGGGAACCTGCGGCTGGTCCACACCACCAGCGGCACCAGCGCCAGCCAGGCAAGGCTGCTGGACCATTCCCACGCCAGCGGCTCCCAGATCGAGACATCCGTATTGAGCGCACGCAGGTCCATCAACACGGTGACACTGTTGGCCACCGCGTTGAACAGGGTGATGGACACCCAGAAGCCGGTTTCCACCCACCGTCGCCAAGGCCTGTAGCGTTCCCACGGAGTCTTCACGGCGGTATCCATCGCCGCATTCTATGCCGGCGGCCCGCCGGGTCCGCCGGCGCTCGTCCCGCGGTACCGCCATTCGTCCCTGGACCCGTGGAAACGGTCACCCCGGGCTGGCGGGCCCAGCGCCCGCCGGTGAGTCTCGTGGTTCACCCCGCGGACGCCCCGGCCCATGGACCAGCCCCTGCAACGCCGCTTCCACCTCGACTGGCTGCGCATCGCCGCCTTCGCCCTGCTGGTGCTCTACCACGTGGGCATGTACTACGTGAGCTGGGACTGGCACATCAACCGCCTGCCGCCGGTCAGCGCGCTCGAGCCCTTCATGCTGCTGACCTCCCCATGGCGGCTGTCCCTGCTGTTCCTGGTTTCCGGGACGGCGACGGCGTTCCTGGTGGCGCGAGGGGCACCCGCTGCATCCGCCACGGCCGGGGGCGGGTTCATGCGCGACCGGTCCCGGCGGCTGCTGCTGCCGCTGGCGGTGGGCATGGTGCTGGTGGTTCCGCCGCAGTCCTACTACGAAGTGCTGGAGAAGTTGCCGGGCGGCTTCGACGGGGGCTACCTCGCGTTCTGGGGGCGCTACCTGGCGGCGGACGGCAGCTTCTGCGCCGCCCCCGGGGAATGCCTCATCCTCCCGACCTGGAACCACCTGTGGTTCGTGGCCTACCTCTGGGTCTATACCCTGGTGCTGTGGCTGCTGCTGCGATTCGCGCCCGGGACGCTGGCGGTGGCCGGCGGGTGGGCGCGGCGATTGCTCGCCGGACCCGGACTCGTGCTGTGGCCGGTCCTGTTGCTCGCGCTGGCGCGGATCACCCTGCTCGGCCCCTTCGGCTCGACGCACGCACTGGTCGACGACTGGTACAACCACCTCCAGTATTTCCCGCTGTTCCTGCTCGGCTACCTGGTGGCCATGGATGAGGAGGTCTGGGCGCGGATGCAGGCCCTGCGCTGGCCGGCACTGGCGATGGCGCTGGGGTCATGGGCGCTGCTGGCGTGGTACTTCGTCCATTACACCGACGCGAGCCCGCCGGACGCGATCCGCGCGCTGCAGCGCGCGGCGTGGGCGTTCAACCAGTGGACGGCGATCGTGGCCGCAGTGGGCTTTGCCCGCCGCCTGGCGCCCGGTGATGGCCCGCTGCGCCGCTACCTCACCGACGCCGTATTCCCCGTTTACATCTTCCACCAGACGATCACCGTGGTGGCGGCGTGGCACCTGCGCCCGCTCGGGCTCGCCCCCGGCCCGGAGGGCCTGCTGCTGGTACTGCTGACCTTCGGGCTCAGCTTCGCCGGCTATGAAGCCGTGCGCCGCGTGCGCTGGCTTCGACCGCTGTTCGGTCTCAGGCGCGAGCCGGCAAGCTCCACGTCACTGCTCCACGCGCCGGCCACCCGGCCCCGGTAAGCTGCCATTCTTCCGCCGCCAGGCCCGCCCGCGCATGTTTTCTTCCGGACCGATCCTCTGGTTGCAGCAGTTCTCCGCACCCTGGTTCGACGCGCTCATGCGCTTCATCAGCTGGATCGGCGAGCCGTGGTTCTACATTTCAGCGGTGCTGGTGCTCGCCTTCGGCGTGCGCCTGAGGCCCGGGCTGGGAGTGATGCTGGCGATGCTGTTGGTGACCTTCGCCACCGAGGGCTTCAAGCAGGGTTTCGGCCTGCCGCGGCCAAGCGAGGTGGACGCGCGGGTGCTCAATGAAGGCGAACGCGGGCACCATCTGGTGGCCGATGGCGGCGCCGAGGGTTTCTGGGGACTGCCATCGGAAGCAGCCATCGTCGCCAAACGCACCGTGGGCGAGCCGAGCTTCGGTTTCGTGAGCGGCCACACCAGCGCTGCCACAGCGTTCGCGCTGGCCCTGCCCCTGCTGTTCGGCATGCGCAAACGGTGGATGTGGGCGGTGGTGGTGGCCTGGCCGCTGCTCATGGGCCTGTCGCGGATGGCCTTGGGGCGCCACTTCCTGGCCGACGTGCTGGGCGGGCTGGTGGTCGGCGCCGCGTGTGCGCTGGCGGCAGGTTGGCTGATGCGGCAGATGCGCGCTCCGCGCCCGGCGGCGCGCCGGACGTGGGCTGCGGCACTGGCCGCCACCGGCGTGGCGGCACTGGCCGCGTGGTGGCTGCCGTGGATCGACCCCGGCATGGCCGGCCAGGTGGCCGGCACCCTCCTGGCCATCGGCGCGCTGACGCACTTCGGCTGGCCGGAGGAGGCCGCGCCCATGGGGCAACGTGCCGGCCGGGCATTGCTGGCCCTGGGAGTGGGCTATGCCGCGATCTGGCTCCTGGAGACGGCGTACACCGCCACCGGCTGGCCGGATCGCCATGCCGGTGCGTACTTCTTCGCCGCCGCTGGAATCGCCGCGGCGGTGCTGGCCACGGCGGCCCTCGCGCGCGGCCTCGGCCTGTACCGGCCGCCGGTCCAGGCGGCGGCCGGTGCGGACGCGGGACTCAGGGACCGCTGACGGAGATCCGGTACCGGCCGTCGCCGCCGAGCGCGCTGGCGTCAACCGAATATGTCCCCGGCGCCAGGTGTGCGCGGATGCGCGCGTTGAGCCCGCCGCCACTGTCGTCGTCGGAGGCGATCGACGTGCCCTGGGCGTCAAACAGCTCAAGCCAGCTGTCAAGATCCCCGGAGGCCATGTCGACCACGTATTCACCTGCGGTCTCCACCGTCAGCGCATATCGGTCGGTGGCATCGGGCAGCAACAGGGCGTCCCGTGTTTCCCCGGCGGCCAGTGCGCCGCCACCGGTTCCCGCGGGGACCTCGGCGGAGGACAGCGACAGCGTGAACAGGCCGGAGCCGCCCGTCGCGGCACTTGCTTCGATCGTGTACGCGCCGGGCTCCAGCACCCGCACGAGCCGGGCGTTGAGCCCGTCGCCGCCGTCATCGTCGCGGTGCTCCGCGCCGTTCCCCTGCAGGACCAGCAGCGAATCAAAGTGCTGGCTGCGCATGTCGATGGTCACCAGCCGCTGCCGGGACAGCTCGAACCGGTAGCGCAGCGGCGTGCCCTGGAATGCCCCCTGGACCTCCGCCCCGTCGGCGCGGAGCGGTCCACCCTGCACCAGGTTGTCCGGGACCGGCCGGCTGGCGACGGCCAGGCGGTAAAGGCCCTGGGTCCCGCCACTCCAGCCGGCGACATTGAGCGTGTAGCTGCCCGGCTCCAGCAGCACGCTCAGGCGTGAATCGGTGCCGTCCCCGCCATCGTCATCGCGGGCATCGACCCCATTGCCGGTGATCCGCAGCACCGTGTCGAACTGGTCGGAGCGCAGATCGATGGTGTACATGCCGCGGCGGTCCACCTGCAGCGGCAGATCGCGGCTGCCGTCCACCCAGTCCAGGATCGCGGTCCCCGAGCGCAGCACGCTCCCGTCCCAGCCGTCGACGACTTGCGCACTCAGGGTGTACGGGCCAAAGGACGTGGCGTCCGCGCTGCTCACTGCCAGCGTATAGGCCGCGCTCCTGGGCGCACGCAGCGCCAGCGAAGGCGACTCGCCCGGCCCGGACCGGGCCACCAGTTCCTCCCCATCGAACAGGGTCAGCTGCGCCCGCAGCGGCCCGGACACGTCGAAACTCACCAGTTCGCGCTCACCGATCTCCACCACGTAAAGCTCGCTGCGCGAGCCGTCCGAATGGTTCAGCGGTGCACTGCTGGTGATTTCCCCGCGAACCTCGGTCCCGGGCTGCAATGGCGCTGGCTCGGCAGCGACGGCGCCATGGCCGATGGCGGCCATGGCCGCCAGGACAAGCTGGAATCCCTGCTTCATTGATTTCCCCTGTAATGTGCCGCGAGCGGAACGCCCGGCGGCCGCGCGGGAATCATAAACGGGCGGCCTGCTCCGTGGCAGCCCTGCTCAGGCCGGTTCGCGGTGCTCCACCACCAGCTGGATATCCCGGGCGTCGCGCCAGTCATCGCAGGCCAGGCGGAAGGCCAGCCGCATGCGGGCAGGCGGCTCCTCGCCCCAGCCCCCGAAATGGATGGCCTTCAGCGCGCCGCCGCCACCGGGCGCGCGCAGGCGCATGCGCAGGTGCCGGTCGCCGACCTGGCGGAAGTCGAGCAG
>JAAYXJ010000037.1 GCA_012515985.1 Gammaproteobacteria bacterium | reverse complement strand
GCGCGGGTGACCAGGGTCTTCATCTGCTTGGGCGTCAGGTTCTGCGCTTCGTCCAGGATCAGCCAGCGGCTGAGGAAGGTGCGCCCGCGCATGAAGTTGAGCGAGCGGATCTTGATCCGGCTGGCGAGCAGGTCGTTGGTGGCCTGGCGGCCCCAGCTGCCCCCTTCCTGGTTGTGGGTGAGCACTTCCAGGTTGTCGGTGAGCGCGCCCATCCACGGCGTCATCTTTTCTTCCTCCGTGCCGGGGAGGAAGCCGATGTCCTCGCCCACGCTCACCGTGGCGCGGGTCATGATGATCTCGCGGTAGCGCTGCTGGTCCAGGGTCTGGGCGAGGCCCGCGGCGAGCGCCAGCAGGGTCTTGCCGGTGCCGGCGGTGCCCAGCAGGGTGACGAAGTCGATCTCCGGGTCCATCAGCGCATTGAGCGCGAAATTCTGCTCGCGGTTGCGGGCCATGATCCCCCAGACCGCGTGCTGGTTGCTGCGGTAGTCGTCCACGATCTGCAGCGTGGCCTTGCCGTCCTCCACGCGGACGACCCTGAATTCGGCCTGCTCGTCTCCGGGCAGGTAGAGGAACTGGTTCGGGTGCCAGTCCTCGCCTTCGGTCATTTCAAGTTCGTAGTACGTGCGGCCCTTGTCGGTCCAGGACTTCAGGTGCCTGTCGTGGCGCTGCCAGAAGTCAGCGGGCAGGGCATTGGCGCCGGTGTAGAGCAGGCTGAAGTCGTCCAGCGCGCGGTCGTGCTCGTAGTCCTCGCTGGGGATGCCGGCGATCGCCGCCTTGATCCGCAGATTGATGTCCTTGGACACGAACACCACCGGCGTGCCCGCTTCCTCCGCGCGCAGGGCCAGGATCGCGCCGAGGATCCGGTTGTCCGGGGCCACCGCGCCGAACGATGCCTGGTCCTCCTTCGGTACCGTGGTCTGGAAGCGCAGGCAACCGATGCTCTCGGCGCCCCGCAGCTGCAGGCCGGCGGGGTGGTTCAGCCGCAGGCCGGAGGCAATCCGGTCCGATCCCTGCTGCTCGATGAGCTCGTTGATGAAGCGGCTGACCTGGCGCGCGTTGCGCGAGGACTCGGACATGCCCTTCTTGCCGTTGTCCAGTTCCTCGATCACCTGCATCGGCAGGTAGACGTCGTGTTCCTCGAACTTGAACAGCGCCGTGGGATCGTGCATCAGGACGTTGGTGTCCAGCACGTACACGCGCTTGCCTTCGGTCATCATGGCTGGGCCTTGAGGGTCTCGAGCACTGCGTCGGCGTGGCCCGGCACGCGCACCTTGCGCCACTGGGCGGCGATGCGGTGCTGCGGGTCGATCAGGAAGGTGCTGCGCTCGATGCCCATCACCTTGCGGCCGTACATGTTCTTTTCCCGGATCACGTCGAACGCCCGGCACAGGGCCTCGTCGCTGTCGCTGACCAGTGGGAACCTGAAGCCCTGCCTGGCGCAGAAGTTGTCGTGCGATTTCACCGAATCGCGCGAGACGCCCAGCACCGCGGCGTTGAGTTCCTCGAACCGGGGCAACCGGGCGTTGAAGTCCAGGCCCTCGGTGGTGCAGCCGGGGGTGGAATCCTTTGGATAGAAGTACAGCACCAGCCATTGGCCGGCGTAGTCGCGCAGGGTGGCGGTGGCGCCGCCGGAAAGCTGCAGGGGCAGGTCAAGCGTGGTTGGGTCGATCGTGTCGCCTTCCTTCAAGTCGGGCTCCTCGGTTCTCAGAACTTCATCGGGTCCATGATCGCATCGAGGTTGAGGTGGTCGCAGAACTCGAGGAAGTCGTCGCGCAGGGCCGCGATGTGCATGTCCGAGGGCACGCCGATGGTGATCTGCGCAGAGAACATGTCCGCGCCGGTCTGCATGGCCTGGTAGCGCGAGGAATGCAGACTCTCGATGGTGATGCCCTGGCCGTCGAAGAAATCCGC
Organism: Gammaproteobacteria bacterium; assembly: GCA_012515985.1. Classification (GTDB taxonomy): domain Bacteria; phylum Pseudomonadota; class Gammaproteobacteria; order Xanthomonadales; family Xanthomonadaceae; genus Luteimonas. The sequence goes on along the minus strand of JAAYXJ010000037.1, from coordinate 3,742 downwards.
CAGCTGGAACAGGATGCCCGGCTTGTCGGCGGCGATCACTTCCACGATGTAGGGCAGCAGGTTGGACTGCAGGGCCTTGGGGCCGGTGCGGTACCAGACCATTTTCATGCCTTCCTCGCGGTCCAGGCGCGCGAGCATGGCTTCCAGCTTGGCCACCGCGTCCCAGGAGCCCGTCGCCAGCGCGGTCATCGAGACGTCGCGCCCGACGGTGGAAAGGCGTGCATCCACCAGGTTGCAGCCGCTGTCGGCAATGCGGCGGCTCACCGCCAGCAGCGGCGACTGCGGGTGCGTCGTGTAGGCGTTGATGATGAGGTGGTTCTCGTTCGGCGCAGGCCTGGGAGCTGGATCGGATTCGGTCAAGGCGGCGTCCGCGGAGATGGGGGTGTTGCAACATGAATCGCACCCGCGCGCTGCGCCCGGGGCGTGGCCAGCATACTTGCCGGTGCTTTGGAGCCGCAAGTAAGATCGCTGGCGACCGCCAAGGGACTTCGGCTTGCAACTCTCCGGCAGCATCACTGCGCTCGCGACGCCATTCACCGTCGCCGGCGAGATCGACCTCGACGCCTGGCGCCGGCTGCTGGAACAGCAGCTCGAGGCGGGCACCAGCGCCGTGGTGGTGGCCGGTTCCACGGGCGAGGCGGCCTCGCTGCACGGCCCGGAGTACGACCTGCTCCTGCGCACCGCGGTGGAGACCGTGGCCGGGCGCATCCCGGTCCTGGCCGGCACCGGCCAGTCCAGCACTGCCCACACCATTGAACAGACCCGCCGCGCCGGCGGCCTGGGCGCCGATGCCGCGCTGGTGGTGACGCCGCCGTACGTGCGGCCTGCCCAGGCCGGCCTGGCCGCACACTACCGCGCGGTGGCAGACGACGGCGCGCTGCCGGTGCTGCTCTACAACGTGCCGCCGCGCACCGGCTGCGACCTGCTGCCGGAGACCGTGGCCGTGCTGGCGGGGCACCCGCGGATCATCGGCATCAAGGAAGCCCGCGGCGAGCCGGCGCGGATGGACGCGCTGCTGACGCTGAAGGACAGGGAATTCGTGGTCCTCAGCGGCGACGACCCCACCGCCGCCCGGGCGATGCTGGCCGGGGCCGACGGCGTGATCTCGGTGGTCTCGAACGTGGTGCCGGCGGCGATGCAGCTGCTGTGCAGGCTGGCGCATGCGGGGGATGGCGATGGGACCCGGGCGCTCGACGCGCGCCTGCAGGAGGTGTTTGCCTTTGCCGGCGTCGAACCCAATCCCATCCCCATCAAGGCGCTGCTGGCCCGCAGCGGCATCGGCCACGGTCTGCGGCTGCCGCTGACCACGCTTTCCGGCGAACACCATGCCGAGGCCGGGCGCATCCACGCCCTGGCGGGTGAAATCGAACAGGCCTGCCGCGATACACTCGCGGCCTGACTTAATGGAGATCACGATGTCCCCGAGCCCCTTCCTGTTGCGCACCGCTGCCGTGTCGGCGCTGGCCGTCGCGGTCCTGGCCACCTCCGGCTGTGGCTGGTTCCGCAAGGAGAACTCGCTGTACGCCCAGGCACCGGAGAATCGCCCGCTGGAGGTCCCCCCGGACCTCGATCGCCCGGGAGGCCCGGGCGCGCTGATGGCGCCGGACCAGACGGCGTCGGTGACGCGTTCGCAGATGCAGGGGCCGGCCGGTGCCGCCGCCGACACCGGGTTCAGCGTGCCGGCCGAGCGCGACGAGGTCTACGCGCGGGTGGGCCAGGTGCTGGAAGCCACCGAGGGCCTGATCGTGGTCAACAGCGCACAGCTGCTCGGGACGTACGACGTCAACTACCAGGGCAGCAACTTCATGATCCGCGTGGTCCGCGGCGAAAGCGGCTCCCACGTGAGCGCAGTGGATCCGCGCGGCCAGCCGGCACAGGGCGAGGAGCCGCGGCAGCTGATCGCGGCGCTGCGCTCGCAGCTGTCTCCTTGATCAACGGGCGGGTGCAGGCCCGCCAGGCTGAGCGCGCGATCCCGCGCCTCAGCGCTCCAGATACTTGAGCTTGTCGGGCTTGCCTTCCCACTCTTCGGCGTCGGGCAGGGGATCCTGCTTGACGGTGATCACCGGCCACTCCTTGGACAGCTCCGCGTTGAGGTCGATGAAGTGCTCCTGCCCGGCGGGGACGTCGTCCTCGGGATAGATGGCTCCGATCGGGCACTCCGGCTCGCACAGGGTGCAGTCGATGCACTCGTCGGGATCGATCACCAGGAAGTTCGGACCTTCGTGGAAACAGTCAACCGGGCACACCTCGACGCAGTCGGTGTACTTGCACTTGATGCAGTTTTCGGTGACGACGAAAGTCATGCGGCTTGATCCCTGTTCACTGGCTGTATTGTAAGGCACGCGCGCCGGCCCCCCGGGCGGAAAGCGAAAAACCCGGCCTGGGGGCCGGGTTTTCATGCCGGCCGCGCGCTGGCGCGGGCCGGTTGCGGGTACGCCCCGCGCCTGTGTGGCGCTCCCTACGGGACTCGAACCCGTGTTTCAGCCTTGAGAGGGCTGCGTCCTGGACCACTAGACGAAGGGAGCGGAGCTGGGGCGGCGCCCCTTGCCGGCTTTGCCGGCCGGCGACCGGTTGGGCCGCGCAGCTTGCTAGTATAGCAGGGTTGGGGGGTTCGCCAATGGTCCGGGATCTCTCCCGGCCCCCGATCCGCCTCCCGCCGAACACGACTTGATGCCAACACAGAACAACGCCCCCGTGCCGCAGTTGCGCACCATCCCGCGCGACCGCCACCCGATTTCCCGCAAGGACATCAGCTCGGCCGCCCTGCGCGTGCTCTACCGGCTGCGCGAAGGCGGCCACGAGGCCTACCTGGTGGGGGGCGCGGTGCGCGACCTGCTCGCCGGGCTCAAGCCGAAGGACTTCGATGTCGCCACCGGCGCCACGCCCGAGGAGGTCAAGGCGCTGTTCCGCAACTGCCGGCTCATCGGGCGCAGGTTCCGCCTGGCGCACGTGGTGTTCGGGCGCGAGATCATCGAGGTGGCGACCTTCCGGGCCAACGTCGACGACGGCAGTGGCGACCGCCAGCAGCAGGCGGACGGCATGCTCCTGCGCGACAACATCTACGGGACGGTGGAGGAGGACGCGGTGCGGCGCGACTTCACCGCCAACGCGCTGTACTACACGATCGAGGATTTTTCGGTCCGCGATTACGTGGGCGGCTTCGATGACGTGCAGTCGCGCCTGCTGCGCTTGATCGGTGATCCGGAGCAGCGCTACCGCGAGGACCCGGTGCGCATGCTGCGCGCGGTGCGGCTGGCGGCCAAGCTGGACTTCCGCATCGAGGAGGGCACCGCCGCGCCGATCCCGCACCTGGCGCACCTCCTGGGCGAGGCGGCGCCGGCGCGGCTGTTCGAGGAGTGCCTGAAACTGTTCCTCTCCGGCCATGCCGAGAAGAGCTTCCTCGGCCTGGAAAGCCACGGCCTGCTGCCGGCGTTGTTCCCCGAGTCCGCAGCCGCGCTGGCCGCCAACCGCAGCGGCGCGCTGCGCAACATGGTCATCGCCGGCCTTCGCAACACCGACCAGCGGGTGGCAGCCGAAGAGCCGGTCTCGCCGGCGTTCCTGTTCGCGCTGCTGCTGTGGCCGGCGTACTGCCGCGCCCTGATGGCGCTGCAGGCGCAGGACGTGCAGCCGGCTGAAGCCCAGCGCCGGGCCGCCGACCGCGTCACCGTGCACCAGTTGGACACCGTCGCGCTGCCGCGCCGCTTCTCCATCCCCATGCAGGAAATCTGGCTGATGCAGTCGC
>JAAYXJ010000217.1 GCA_012515985.1 Gammaproteobacteria bacterium | reverse complement strand
GTGGTCGTCACCGACGACCTGCCGATGGCGGTCACGCCCGAACAGGCCGCCGGCCACATCCAGCTCATCGGCCTGGTCAACGACGTGTCCTTGCGCAACCTGATCCCGGGCGAGCTGGCCAAGGGCTTCGGCTTCCTGCAGTCCAAGCCGCGATCGGCGCTCAGCCCGGTGTTCGTTACGCCTGATGAGCTCGGCGACGCCTGGCGCGGCAACAAGGTCCATCTGCCGCTCATCACCCACGTCAACGGCGAATGGTTCGGCGCACCGGAAGCGGGCGTGGACATGCAGTTCGATTTCGCCCAGCTGGTGGCCCATGCGGCCAAGACCCGTCCGCTGTCGGCCGGCACCATCGTGGGCTCGGGCACCATCGCCAACGAAGACACCAGCAAGGGCGCCTCGTGCTTTGCCGAGAAGCGCACGGTGGAAGCGCTCGAGCACGGCAAGCCGATCACCCCGTTCCTGTCGTTCGGCGACAGCGTGCGGATCGAGATGCTCGATGCCGAAGGCAAGTCGATCTTCGGCGCCATCGAGCAGCGCATCGAGCGCTACGACGGGCCGTAAGGCCGGAAGGGCCGATCGCGGCGACCGGCGGTGCCGCCGCCGCCGCGACCGGCGGTTAAGCTGAACGGCGCACGGACAGGCGCCACTGGAGCATCAATGCCGGACGACCAGCTCACGCTTTATACCTATTGGCGCTCCAGTGCCGCCTACCGGGTGCGCATCGGCCTCAACCTCAAGGGGCTGCCGTACCAGACGGTGCCGGTGCACCTGGTACGCAACGGCGGCGAGCAGCACGCGCCCGGGTATGCGGCCGCCAATCCGCAGAAGCTGGTGCCGATGCTCGAGCACGGCCAGCGGCGCATGCGCCAGTCGCTGGCGATCCTGGAATACCTGGACGAAGTGTGGCCCGACCCGCCGCTGCTGCCCGAGAGCGCGCGCCGCCGCCAGCGGGTGCGCGAGCTCGCCCAGGTGGTGGCGGCCGACATCCACCCGCTCAACAACCTGCGGGTGATGCGCTTCTTCGACCAGGAGTGGAACGTGCCGCAGCCCGAGCGCGATGCCTGGATGCGGCACTGGATGGCGGAAGGCTTCGCGGCGCTGGAGGCGCTGGTCGCCGACAGCCCCTGCACCGGGGAGTTCTGCGAAGGCGACACGCCTACCCTGGCCGACTGCTGCCTGGTCCCGCAGCTCTACAACGCGCGCCGGTTCAGCGTGGACTTGGAGCCGTACCCCACTTTGTGCCGGATTGAGGCAGCCTGCCTGGCGCTGCCGGCGTTCGACGCCGCCCGGCCCGAGAACCAGCCCGACGCGCCCCAGACATAGGTGCCCGGCGGCATCGCGTCGCGCGATTGGTGCCCCCGGCCTCGCCAGGCGCGGGGACGGCCCGGTTTACCCGAGGTTTTCGTCCGCCGTCGCGAACACGTCCGCGTACGGGTCGTGGGCGCCGGTACCACCTTCGGAGAGACGGAACTTCAGCGCCAGCCCGTCGCGCGAATCCGCGGCCTTCAGCGCTTCCTCCCGCTCGATGCGGCCTTCCTTGTACAGCCGGAACAGGCACTGGTCGAAGCTCTCCATGCCTTCCTCCAGCGACTCCTCCATTGCCTGCTTGATCTCGTGCACATGGCCGCGGCGGAGCAGGTCGCGGATCATTGGCGTGTTGATCAGAACCTCGGTGGCCGGCAGCCGGCGCCCGCTCTTGTCCACCACCAGCCGCTGGCTCACCACCGAGCGCAGGTTCAGCGCCAGGTTCATCAGCACGTTCTTGTGCGCGGATTCGGGGAAAAAGTTGAGGATGCGCTCGATCGTCTGGTCGGCGTTGTTGGAGTGCAGGGTCGCCAGGCAGATGTGGCCGGTCTCGGCGAACGCGATGGCCGCCTCCATGGTCTCGGCGTCCAGGATCTCGCCGATCAGGATCACGTCCGGCGCCTCGCGCATCGCGTTCCTGAGGGCGTTGTGGAAGCTGTGCGTGTCCAGCCCCACCTCACGCTGGTTGACGATCGACTTTTTGTGCTTGTGCAGATACTCGATGGGATCCTCGATGGTGAGGATGTGCCCGGCCACGTTCGAGTTGCGGTAGTCGATCATCGACGCCAGCGTGGTGGACTTGCCCGAGCCGGTGGAACCCACGATCAGCACCAGCCCGCGCGGGGCCATGATGATGTCCTTGAGCACCTGCGGCAGCTGCAGCTCCTCGATCGAGGGAATCACGCTGCGGATGGCGCGGATCACCATGCCGACCTCGCCGCGCTGCTGGAACACGTTGACACGGAAGCGCCCGGAGTCCTGCAGCGACAGCGCCATGTTGAGCTCCAGGTCGCGCTCGAACACCGGCACCTGGCTCTCGTCCATGAGCGAATATGCGATTTTCTTCACCATGCCCGCTGGCAGGCTGGTGTTGCCGAGCGGCTGCAGCTGGCCCTCGACCTTGATGTGCACCGGCGCGCCCGTGGTCAGGAACATGTCCGACGCGTTCTTTTCCGTCATCAGCTTCAGGAAATAGCCGATGTCCATGAACAAACCCCCCACATTGGGCATCCGGTCGTTGCGATCCGTTGCCCCGGTGCCGACAATGACCGCCTGTTCCCCGAATACGCGGCCGCCAATGCACCCTAGCATTGCACAATTGCAAAGGATCCTGCAGGCCTCGGCGCTCGGTATCGTGCTGGCGCTCACAGCCTGTGCGAGCACCCCCCCGCCGACGGCCGAACTCTCCGCCGCCCAGCAGGCCGTGTCGCGCGCGGCCGATGCCGACGCCGACCAGTACGCCAGCGCCGACATCGAGCGCGCCCGAGCGCTGCTGGCCCAGGCGCAGTCGGCCATGGCCGCCGGCAACCAGCGCGATGCCCGTACCGCCGCCGTGGCCGCCGCCGCCGCCGCCGACCTGGCCCGCGCCCGCAGCCGCGAGGCGGTGGCCAATACCGAACTCGCCCAGCGCAGGGCCCAGGTCTCGCGCCTGCGCGAACAGCTGGGGATGGACCGATGAACATCCGCCGATTCGCCCTTGCAGCCGGCCTGGCAGTGGTCGCCCTTTCGACCCCCGCACTTGCCCAGCATGGCAGCGGTGATCCGGACGTGGAGCGGCTGGCCCAGCGCCTGCTCGCCATCGACGCCGATCCCGCGCGCAACAACTTCGCCAATTTCGAGCGCCTGCAGGCCCGCCAGGCCCTCGAGGCGCTGGAAACCGCGCGCTCCAGCCAGCGCGATGCTGCCTTGCAGGTGGCCCAGTGGCGGGTGGAGACGGCCGAGATCGCCGTCAACACCGAGGTCATCCGCCGCGAGATCGACCAGCTCGACCGCGACCGCGCCGACCTGATGGTGGAAGCCAGTCGCCAGGAAGCCGCCCGCGCCCGCGCCGAAGCCGAACGTCTGCGCGTGCAGGCGCAGATCCAGGCCGAGGAGGCCGAGCGCCTGCGCCTGGCCGCCGAAGCCGAGCACGGTGCCCGCCAGGAGGTGGAGGGGGTGCTGGAGGGCGTGGCCAGCGATCAGGCCGCGAAGCTCCGCGCCGCCCGCGCGCGCCAGGCGGAGCTCGAGCGCCGCGAAGCCGAGCTCCTGCGCAGCCTCGAAGAAGACGAGTAAGAGCGCGTCTTACGCGCGATGCCGCGTGACGGATCGACCGGTGCGCGGGTTCGGTCACGTCGCCGGCACCGACGCCCCGACTGCCGGGGCCCCGTCCACGATGGAGGCGCCGATGTTCCGGCGCGCGCCGGGATTCACGCGGCTTCGCGCCTGAGAGGCGCTCCTACAGCGGGGGCGCGATCAGGCGCTATATGTAGCCGCGATTGATGAATCCTCATTGATTTCAATGGCTTGGCGTCTCTCCCCAAAGCCGCGTCATCCCGGCTGCCGCGCATTTTTACGCGCTCTTTCCCATTCATGTTTTCCTGTCACCGCGCCGTCATGCGGTTGTGGCAGGCAGGCTTGCCCCCCTCGATCGGGAGGAGTAGGGTCGAGTTGCGAGCGGTGAACTTTTGTCCAGCCGCTCCGCACGCGGAGGGCCGAAAGAGATGATCCAGGCAAGCCACCCCGAACAGCGCGTCGCCGGACAGCGGATCCGGAGCGAGGTTCAGGCAGGGGTGGCGTTCACGGAGTTCATCGCCGGCCCCAGGATCGCGTTTCCTCCCCCCAGCGCCCCGTGCCTCGCAGGCCGGGGCGTTTTGCGTTCCAAGACCTGAAGGAGGTTTGCATGTTCGAAGGGCAACAGTCGCGGCTTGAAGACGTCATGGAGTCCAACCCCGAGTTCCGCCGCCTCTACCAGCACCACAAGAAACTCGACAAGAAGGTGATGGACGCCGAGCTCGGCGTGCTCCCCATCGACGACGTCACCCTCACCCGGATGAAGCGCGAGAAGCTCGCCGCCAAGGACCGCCTGGCCAGGATGTACGAGACCCTGGAACACTGAGCTCCCCCGGTTCGATCCTCACGGGCGGCGGCGGCGTTCTCCTCGTCAGCCGTCGCCGCCCGGGGGCGATTGGGCGATGACCCGCAGGGCGGGCTTCCCTGCCGGGCGGCGATGCGATAATCCCGGGGAGACCCATCGCGCCAGGCCCACATGCCCATCCACGATTCCGTCCTCGAACTCATCGCCGACACTCCCGTCGTCAAGGCCCGC
>JAAYXJ010000036.1 GCA_012515985.1 Gammaproteobacteria bacterium | reverse complement strand
CAGCAGCAGCAGGTAGGCCAGCCATCCCAGCACCAGGACCGTGAGCAGCCCCGATCCGGAGGTCAGCGCCTCCCACCCCCGCAGCAGCAGTTCCTGCATGTCCCGTTCCGTCATCCGGCGCGCCGCCCCGGCGCCCGCACAGGCTAACCGCAAGCCGGCCCGGCACCCACTGTAATGCCCGCCTGGCAGGTGTAACGCCGCCGTTACACCCCTTCGCACCGCACCACTGCGCGCTTTCCGCCCGATCCCGCCCTCGGGACTGTATTGCGGGTGTTATATCCGGATCCGGCACGTCCGCGAAATAAACGTGTAAGCCATTGATTTGATGGAATAAAAAAGATTGGCACGGCGTCTGCGTCGTGATGGGGCGCAATCCCGTTTCCAGGCCCGACCATGACCAGATTCCTGTCCGCCACCGTCGCCACCCTTGCCGCAGCCGCCGTGCTGCCCGGCGTGGCCGCGGCCGCCGATGCCCGCGCCGGGGTACATCCCCGCCACGGTGAAATGGTCCTGCTGCGCGACGTGCACGCGCGCCAAGCGTACCGGCCGATGCCTCCCGGTGTCGCCCTGATCGTGGATCCCACGCCGAACCGCGAAATCGACCGGGGGCTGGCCACCGGCGAACTCAGCGACGCGGACTTCGCCGCGATGTCCACCGGGCACAGCCTCACCGGCGTGCGGCCGCAGACATCCGGGATCGACGCCGGCGTGACCAGCGCCATCAACGCCGGCCTGGGCACCGGCCACATGCGTCCGGGGACGAACGCCGCCGGCGGCACCCTGACCGGGCCGCTGGGCAACGTCGGCGCCACCACACGCGGGATCGGCAGCCATGTCACCGGCGCCCTGTCGAACCTGCCATTCGGCAAGACCGGCCAGGGCGGGCCGTGACCATGGCGGCGCTCGCGGGGGCAGGGATGGCCATGGCGTGCGCGCTCGCGGTGCTCGCCGCGCCGGCCCATGCCCAGCAGGCACCCGACGAATACGAGGACATGCTCGGCTATCTCGCCCAGACGCGCATCGATGACCACGCGCTGGCGGGTGCCAGCGGCGCGATCGCGGTCAACATGGCCGCGGGCGACCTCAACCAGCAGGCCAACCTGCGCAGCATCGCCGTGGGCGGGCATGCGCACGCCACGGCCACCGCGCTGCAGCGCAGCCAGGGCGACATGGGCACCGTGCCCGACCATGCGGTGGCAGTGATCTCCGGCAACGCCCTGCAGGGCGCAGGCGGGCTGGCATCAATCAATCAGGCCAGTGGCACCGGCAATGCGGAACTCAACGCAGTGACGGTGGCGCTGGCGCAACGAGGCATACGCGAGACCCCCGACGCGCTGTTGGCGTCGGCGGACTTCGCGTCGGCAGGAGTGCAAGCCATCTCCGAACCAGGGGCCGCAGGAACGCAAACCCGTGAGGTGGGCGTTGATGGGTCCGCCTTGCAGGGGTTCGATGGGGTTCTGCAGCTCAACCAGGCCGCGGGTGCCGGCAATGCCACGGAGAACAGACTGATGATCTCCGTGCATGGCGGTCCCCCCGGCATTTGATCCAGGAAAAGGAAACTCAGGAGACTGATCATGAAAGGCAATTTGAAGATCACGGCCCTTGCAGCCGCCGTCGCGACCTTTGCGATGGGCACCGCGGCAGCGCAGGTGGCGCCGCCGGATGTCAGCACCACGATTGACACCGACATCTTCATCTGGGGCGATGTGGAAGCCGTGGGTGAAGTGGCGGTGGGCGGCGAGGTCAACGTTGGCGGCGACGTCAACTTCGACATCAACTACGAGCAGAACGACGTCGTCAATCGCAACGTCAACCTCAACGATGACCGCAGCTACACCGAAGACATCAACGTGGCGGTCAACGACACCCTCAACTACACGACGAACCTGACCGAGGACCTGAGCTACTCGTCCGAGATCAACGAGGACATCAACTACACCGCTGACCTCGCCGAGAGCCACACGCTGACGACGAACGAGTCGCACAACCTGGAGACCAACGAGGTCAGCTCCAACATCGTGCGCAACGAATACGGCCGCACCGACATCCGCGGCGAGCGTGACGAGCACGGCGTGAGCGTGCAGATCGACAAGTCGCTGTCGCTGAGCTCGGACATCTCCTTCAGCGGCGAGCCCACCATCAGCGGCGACATCGAGCTGGATTCGGCGGCGATCGCGGTGGTCGACAACCGCCAGTCCAACACCGCCAACATCGGACTGAACGACATGCTGACCAACGACGCGTCGGCCGGTGATGACACCGCCTCGGGCGCTTCGGGCAACCTGCAGTTCAACATCGCCGCCGGCGACAACAACGTGCAGGACAACGCCGCGGCGCTGGCCGCTGCCGACGCCGACTTCTCCTTCGGCCTTGCCGACGCCGAGATCTTCGTCAACCAGTACGGCTCGGGCAACACCACCGTCAACGAGGGCGTGACCAACAGCGCCGGCGTCTCCGGTGCGGCCTTCGACGGTGCCTCGGGCAACATCGGCGTCAACATCGCGTCTGGCAACAACAACATGCAGAAGAACGCGATGACGTCCTCCGTCGCCACCGCCGCCTATGCCCAGGCCTCGGTGAGCTCCAACCAGGTGTCCACCGGCAACGTCGTGACCAACACCGGCATCGTCGAACAGATGTCCGATTCGGTCGAGGTCGCCCTGAGCGGGACCATCAGCGGCAGCATCGAAGGCTCGGCCACCGGCAGCTACGCCGGTTCCTCGGCGGGCGGCTACTCGGGTTCGGGCAACTCGTACCAGAGCAGCAACTTCTACGCTGACATGTGGCACGGCGAGACCCATCCGGCCGGGCCGGCCATGGGCCACGCCGACTTCGACATCGAGAGCCAGGGTGCGGTCGAAAACCCGTTCCGGGACGGCGTCGGCGGGCTGGGCTTCGACAACGTCGAGTCCGGCAGCTACGAGGGCAGCGAGCAGGGCGAACTGTCGTTCGACGAGCTCTCCTTCGCCGACCTGCAGGCCAGTCTGGCCGGCACGGTGTCCACCACCCAGTGGATCATCCGCGATGCGACCAACACCGCGGCCCTGTCCGGCAGCGCCTTCTCCGGCGCCTCGGGCAACATTGGCGTGAACCTGGCCGCCGGCGCCGGCAACATGCAGGCCAACAGCCTGTCCATGGCGGTGGCGCAGCCGGGCAACGGTGGCGGGGAAACCCCGGCCCCGACCCCGCCCGGCACTGAGTAAGAACGCACCCTGAGGGTGCAAGAGGTTTCCCGGCCTTTCCCCTGTGGCCGGGATTCAATGGAAGCCCCGCTCCGCCTCCCCCGCGGAGCGGGGCCTTCCTTCGGAAATGGAAGACCACGATGACCCCAATGCGGTCCAACCGGAACCAGACCTGGCGCCATCTCCGGCGCCTTGCCATCTCCGCACTGGCGGGCCTCGCCGCGCTGGGCGCGGCGGCTGGCGCGCAGGCCGCGGACATCCAGTTCGCCGGCGTCCTGCCCAACGGGGCGATGTTCACCAGGTCGATCGAGAGCATGGCCGAGGGCCGCTTCCGGAACCTGGTGCGCCAGCACACCGACTACAGCTGCGGCGCCGCCGCGCTGGCGACGATCCTGCGCTACGGCTACCGGCTCGAGGCCGACGAAGCGACCGTGATCGAGGGAATGATGATGGTGTCGGAGCCGGAGATCGTGCGCGAGCGCGGCTTCTCCCTGCTGGACATCAAGAACTACGTGGAGTCACTGGGGATGCGAGGGCGCGGGTACCGGGTCGACGAGGACCGCCTGCGCAGCCTGCGGGTGCCCGCGATCGTGCTGATGGACGTGGCCGGGTTCCGCCACTTCGTCGTGCTCAAGCAGGTGCTGGGCGACAGCGTGGAGATCGGGGACCCGATGCTTGGCAACCGCAGCGTCCCCTTCGACGAATTCATGGAAAGCTGGCCGTCCCGCGCCGTGTTCGTCGTGATAGGCAGTGACTTTGACCGCAACACCGTGCTGCTGGACCCGCCCTCGCGCCCAAGCGCCAAGGCCCTGTACGCGCGGCAGGGTCCGCTGACCGACGCCGAACTGCTCGATTTCGGCTTCACCCATGCGGACCTGTTCTGAGGGAGCAACAAGATGAACGCAATCCATTCGCTGGCCCGCACGCTGCTCCTGGGAGCAGTGCTGTGCGCCGCGCCGGCGCTGGCCGAAGAGGCCCCGGCGCCGACCGCCCGCGGGGTGACCGAGATCCCAGATGCGGAGCTGGGCCTGATGCGCGGCCGCTTCATCGCCGGCGACAACAAGGTCCTGTGGTTCGGGGTGTCCATGATCTCCAGCTGGCAAACCACATCCGGCCAGCTGCTCCAGGGCCGCCTGGACATCGGTTTCGACTTCGCCGACGGCCAGCCCGTGCTGAGCTTCAGCCCCAACGTGGTGCTCACCGATGAGCACGCTCCGATGCCGGTGCCGTCGGGCCAGCGCAGCGTGGAGAGCGCCGGCCTGCAGAACGTGGCCGGCCTGGTCCAGGGCGTGCAGGTGGCCGGCGACGGCAACGCCGCGAGCAACGTCACTTCGCTGACCCTGCGTGATGGCGACAGCGCTCCCGCCGGGCACGCAGGAAGTATTACCCAGGGCTCACTCACCCGGTCCGCTGGACCAGCCTCGGCCAGCGTCAGCTTCGGCGGCAACGGGGCCGGCGTGCTGCTCCAGGTCGAGGGGCACGGCGCTGCCGAGCAGTGGATCCGCGCCGGCAGCATGGGCCAGAGCATCCGCCTGGCCAGCGACGGCCAGTCGGTGAGCAACCAGCTGCACCTGGACATGGTGCGGCAGGCGCTGCCGGCCACAGCGATGCTCAACCAGAACGTGGCCCAGGCCCTGGTCACCACGCGCGGAATCGGCGGGCCCTGATGCGCCGCCGGGGGAACAACCAGGGACAGGGGCGGGCCGGGCACGCGGCGCGCTGCGCGCCGCGGCCGGCGCCGCTGGCGTGGGCGCTGGCGGCGGCCGCGTTGCTGTCGTCCACCGCCGTGGCCCAGCAGCGGCCGGATCCGTCGCGGGACCCGTCGGCAGCGGCACAGCCGCCCGGCCTCAATGCCGAGGAGCGCGAGGAAGTCGCGCGGATGATGCAGGAGCTGGCTGCGCTCAAGGCCGCCTACTCCCAGGAAGTGCGCCGGCTGCGCGAACTCGACATGCAGATGCAGGCGCTGCAGGCGCGCATCAGCGGGCGCGTACCTGCCGTCCCGCAGCCGCAGCCGCAACAGGCTGCGCCGGCGCAGTCCGCGCAGCCGCCGCCACAGACCGCCACGGCCCAGGCGCCGGCCCAGTCGCCGGCCCAGTCGCCGCCCGCCGAGGCGGGCTACGCGAGCACCGCCGAGGACGCCCAGCGCGTGCGCGAGGAAGAGGCGCGCAGCGTTTCCGACGTGCGCCAGCAGCAGCAGGCGCTGTTCAACCAGCGCCTGGTGATCGACAACGGCATCAGCTACAACCGCTACGACCGCAAACAGCTCACGCTGAACGGATTCCTGGCCCTGGACGCCATCTTCCTGGGCAACATCGCGATCGAGAACGTCGAGTCCGACACCCTCACCTACAACCTGGGGGTGCGCTGGGGCGTGAGCCCGCGTCTCACCCTCAACCTCGACGTGCCCTGGATCTGGCGCAAGACGGTCTACCAGAAGGGCGGGGCCGGCGGCGCGGCGGCGGTGATCGCGCAGGAACACACCAACGGTTCGGGCCTGGGCGACATCACCGCCAGTGCCAACTACCGCGTGTTCACCGAGCGCAGGTTCCTGCCCGAGGCCGTGCTCACCCTGGGCGTGACCGCCCCCACCGGCCGCGAGCCGTACGGGATCCCGTGGCGGGTGCTGGAGCGCGACGAGGATGATTTCATCCGCTTCGCCGTGCCCGAGGAGCAGCCCACCGGCAACGGCGTGTGGCAGGCCTCGGCCAGCCTGTCCGCGGTCAAGGCCACCGAGCCGGCGATCCTGTTCGGCAACGTGGGCTACACCCATTCCTTCATCGGCAGCTTCGACGACCTGGACAACAACCCGAACACGGTCAACCCGGGCAAGGTGCGGCTGGGCCGGGCCTTCACCCTGGGCGCGGGCGTGGCGTTCGCGTTCAACGAGCGCACCAGCCTGAGCATCGCCTACAACAACCGGTTCAATGCCCGCGCGCGGACCCGCTACGACGACGGCGGCGAGTGGACCAAGCTGATCGGCTCCGACGGCAATGCCGCCACCCTGAGCCTGGGCGTGACCCACGCGCTCAGCCCGCAGGCGACCTTCGTGGGCATGCTCGGCATCGGCCTGACCCCGGACGCGCCGGACTTCAGCCTCAACTTCAAGGTTCCCTACACGCTGTAGGTGGCGCCGCGGCCCGGGAGACGGGCCGCGGGCATCAGCGCATGTCGGCGAGCGACAGCCGGTGCTTGCGGCACAGGCGGTACAGGGTGGGACGCGAAACCCGCAGGCGGCGCGCGCTGGCGCTGACGTTGAACCCGGTCTCGCGCAGGGTCGCCAGCACCATCTCCCGCTCGGCCTGGGTGCGCGCCGTGTCCAGGCACTCCACCGCGGCGTCCGCCTCCTCTTCAAGCTGCAGGTCCGTTGCGGTGATCAGCGGCTGCCGGGCGATCACCGCGGCCCGCCGCACCCGGTTGAGCAGCTCGCGCACGTTGCCCGGCCACGGGTAGTCGGCCAGGGCGCGCCGGGCACTGGCGTCGAAGCCGCGCGCGGTGACGGCGTGTTGCTCCCTGAACTCGGCCAGGAAGCGCCGGGCGAGCAGCTCCACGTCCGACCCCCGCGCGCGCAGCGGCGGCAAGTGCAGGTGCAGCACGTCCAGCCGGAAGTAGAGGTCGCGGCGGAACCGGCCGCGCTCGACCGCCTGCTCCAGGTCCACGTGGGTGGCCGCCAGCACGCGCACGTCCACGCGCAGCGACTGGCTGTTGCCGATCCGCTCCAGGGTGCCTTCCTGCAGCACCCGCAGCAGGTTCGCCTGCGCGTCCAGCGGCAGGTCGCCGATTTCATCAAGGAAGATGGTGCCGTTGTTGGCGGTCTCGAACAGGCCCAGCCGGCGCGCCGCCGCGCCGGTGAATGCGCCCCGCTCATGGCCGAACAGCTCGGCCTGGATCAGGCCGGCCGGCAGGGCGCCGCAGTTGACCGCGACGAACGGCCCGCGGCGGCGGTCGGACAGGTCGTGCAGCGCGCGGGCGGCGAGCTCCTTGCCGGTGCCGGTCTCGCCGGTGATCAGCACCGGCAGGTCAACGGCGGCATAGCGGTGCAGCGTGGCCTGCACTTCCAGCATCGGCGCGCTCTGGCCGGCCATGCCGCAGTCGCCGCACTTGGCCGCGGCGCCGGGATCGAAGCGCGACAGCGCCTGCGCGAGCTGCTGCGGGTTGAACGGGCAGACGACGCGCTCGCCGCAGGCCTGCAGCACGGAGCGCAAATCCGCGCGGTCCGAGCCGGAGTCCGGTATGAGCGCGACCATGGGCAGGCCGGCATGGTCGATGGCGATCCGTTCCAGCGCCGACGCCGCCTCCGGGCTGGTGTCGCGCAGGTCCAGCAGTGCGACCACCTGGTCGCCTCCACGCATGCCGACGTTGGCGCCGCGCAGCGGGTCGACCACCCGCAGCTCCCAGCCGGAGGCGGCCAGCATCTTCTTCTCGTGGGCGGTCGGTTTTCCGAACCAGATGACGCAGCGTGGGGTCTGGCGAAGTGGACTGTCCATGGACTCTTCAAGGGGAAACCGGGGGAGGCGTATCCAGGTGCCTGTCAGGCACCGGTGGCAAACGCGAAGAAGGGAGGATCGAGCCGGGCAGTGCGCAGTTCAGGGGGACGCGCGTGGATGCGGCCCGGGCCGTGGCAGCAGGCTCAGGGCGGCCAGCCGCTGGCTGGGGGCGGGGATGGGGTGGACCCGGGCGGCAGCGGGCGCAGCCGCTGGCGCGGGTCGGCGGGCGCCGGCCGGCGTGGTCGGAAAATGCGAAATACCATGATCTTCCCCCGTGATGGTGGTTGGCGCAGTGTCCTCGTACCTGGCGTGCATGGGCAGTAAACGACGCAACCGGCCTGCACCGGACAGGCGGCCGTTCATATCCACCCGATGCCGTTCAGATGCGGTCTCGGCCGGCGCGACGGCGTCGTGCCAGCATTGCCGGCATGCGCATCCGCAACAAAACCCACGGTCCCGCCGCGGCGCCGGTGCGCGGGCGCGGCAGCGCCTCGTTCGTCGACGGCCGCTTCCAGAAGCAGCAGGTGCGCCTGGAAGACGACGGATGGGACGGCCTCCGGGTGCTCACGGACGAGCAGGCGGAGTCGCCCCGGATTGAAACCACGGTCACCCCGGAGCAGGCGCGCCGGGTGGTCAGCCGCAACCAGTCGCCGGACGTCGGCTTCGACCAGTCGGTCAACCCCTACCGGGGCTGCGAGCACGGCTGCGTGTATTGTTTCGCCAGGCCATCGCACGCCTACCTGGACCTGTCGCCCGGCCTGGATTTCGAGACCCGCCTGTACGCCAAGACCAACGCCGCCGAGCGGCTGCGCGAGGAGCTCGCCAGGCCTTCCTACCGGTGCTCGCCGATCGCGCTGGGTATCAACACCGATGGCTACCAGCCCATCGAGCGCAGCTGGGGTGTCACCCGGCAGCTGCTGGAAGTGCTGGCCGAATGCCGCCACCCCTGCAGCATCGTGACCAAGGGCGCCCTGGTCACCCGCGACCTGGACCTGCTCGCGCCGATGGCCGAACAGGGCCTGGTGAGCGTCTACCTGTCGATCACCACCCTGGACAACCGCCTCTCCGCGCGCATGGAGCCGCGCGCGGCGGCGCCGCACACGCGCCTGGCCACCGTACGCCGGCTGGCCGACGCCGGGATCCCGGTGGGCGTGCTGGTGGCGCCGGTGGTGCCTGCGATCACCGACAGCGAACTGGAGGCGATCCTGGAGGCCGCGCGCGACCATGGCGCCCTTTCCGCGAGCTATGTCCTGCTGCGCCTGCCGCACGAGCTCAAGGAAATCTGGCGCGAGTGGCTGCAGCTGCACTATCCCGAGCGCGCCGCGCACGTCATGAGCCTGGTGCAGCAGATGCGCGGCGGCCGCGATTACGACAGCCGCTTCGGCACCCGCATGCGCGGCGAGGGACCGTTTGCCGACCTGGTCGCGGCCCGCTTCGCCCGGGCCCACCGGCGCCTGGGCTACGGCCGGCTCCCGGAGCTGGACTGCTCGCGGTTCACGCCGCCGCGTCCGGATTCCCCGCAGGGGCAGCTGTTCTAGCGCGCAGCCTTCACGCGCGTTGCACACCCGATCCGGCTGGAACCCGTAGACTGGGCGCGAACAACAGGGGTTCAGCGCGATGTGTCCAGTGTCCGACTCCGCGCCGCCGACCTTGCCGGCCGGGGAGGAGCCGACGGAGGCCGAGCGCGCATTGCACTCGCTGCGGCGACAGCAGCAGGTGCTGGCAACCGGGATCTCCCATGATCTGCGCGCGCCGCTGCGCGCGATCGGCGCCTACTCCAGCCACCTGGCCGAACACCACGCCGGAGGCCTGACGCCCGAGGGCCGTGATTACCTGCAGCGCATCCGCGCCGCCGCCGCGCGGATGGACGGGCTGATCGAGGCCCTCCTGCAGCTGTCCCATGCAAGCCGGGCACAGCTGCAACCCGGTCCGGTGGACCTGAGCCTGCTTGCGGAATGGAGCCTGGGGGAGGCACAGGACGCGCACCCCGGAATCAGGGTGGAGGCCGACGTGCAGCCGGACCTGGCCGGCTTTGGCGATGAGCGCCTGCTTAAGCAGGTGTTCGGCTGCCTGCTCGACAACGCGGTGCGCTATGCGCGTGGGGGGGAGGTACGCGTGGAGGTCAGCGGAAGCCAGGGCGACGGCTGGTCGCGGATCTGCGTGCGTGACTCGGGCAGCGGCTTCGAAATGCGCTATGCCGAGCGCATCTTCGAGCCTTTCCAGCGCCTGCTGGCGGTGGAAGATGGCGCCGGCCACGGGCTCGGCCTGGCCATTGCGCAGGAGATCGTCCGCCGCCACGGCGGGCGGCTGTGGGCGGAATCCGAACCTGGACGGGGCAGCGCCTTCCACATCGAGCTGCCCGCCGCGCCCGAAGAGGAGGCCCGCGCGTGAACGCCGGTGAGATCCTGCTGGTCGAGGACAACCCCGACGATGCCGAACTGACCCGCCTCGCCTTCGCCGAGGCGAACGTTCCCAACCCGCTGGTGGTGGTGCGCGACGGCGCCGAGGCGCTCGACTACGTGTTCGCCCGGGGCGGGTGGGCGCACCGGGACCCGTCCCGGCAGCCGGCGCTGGTCCTGCTCGACCTCAACCTGCCCAAGCTCGACGGCCGCGAGGTGCTGCAGGCGATCCGCGCAGACACCCGCACCCGGGCGCTGCCGGTGGTGGTGCTCACCACCAGCGTCGAGCCCCTGGACTTGGACGCCAGCTACGCGCTGGGCGTGAACAGCTACATCCGCAAGCCGGTGGATTTCGACCAGTTCGTGTCGGCGGTGCGGCAGGTGGTGCAGTACTGGCTGGTGCTCAACCAGCCGCGTTCGGCGTAGGGCTGCCGAACAGGCGCTCGGCGCGCTGGAACAGGATCCAGCTGGTGGCGATGAACTTGTCGTCGCCGCGCGGGCGGTTGCCGCGGTGGGTGTGGGTGAACGCCGTCGGCGCGATCAGCAGGTCGCCGGTGCGCGGCGCCACCTTGCGACGCTGGAACAGGAATTCCGTTTCGCCTTCCTCGAACCCGTCGTTGAGGTACACGGTCCACAGCAGGTGCCGGTGCAGGGTCTCGCACTGCGGATCGCGCGGATACAGCTCGCAGTGCCAGTACGGATAGCCGCCCTCGCCGTCGCGGTACCACTGCAGGTTGATCGCGCCCGGGCGCAGGCAGGTGCGCGCCAGCTCGCCCAGCCGGGCGTCGTCCATGGAACTGAAATCTTCCGCCTCAAGCCGCCGCAGCTGGCCGTCCGGGCCGGGCTGCTGCAGCATCAGCGGCGCCACCAGCGCCTGCGGCCAGCGCCGCAGGTAGGCGAGCATCCCGGCGTAGACGGCGACGTTGAGCGCCTGCTCCACGTCGGCCCAGGCGGCGTTGCCCGCCAGCGACAGGTCGCGGCTGTGCTTGAGCTCGGGATAGACGCCCCCGCCCACCCGGCCGGGCTGCAGTTCCCGGCTCTCGCGCATGCGCGCAACGATGCTGGCGCAGGCCTGGGCATCGAGCGCGCCCGGCACCACGTGGATGAAGTCGTCGAGCTCGGCCGCTGGCATGTCCATGCCGGCAAGCATCGCACGGCCGGGGGCGGGCCGCGAGCGCGCCCGCCCCCGGATGGATCATCCGGCGCTGACCTGCGCCACCGCGCTGGCGACGTAGTCGAGGTTCTCCTGGTTCAGCCCCGCCACGCAGATGCGCCCGGTGCCCACGGCGTAGATGCCGAACTCCTCGCGCAGGCGGTCCACCTGGGCGCGGCTGAGGCCGGAGTAGGAGAACATGCCTGCCTGGTGGCGGATGAAATCAAAGCCGGTGGCGCCGTTGGCGGCCAGCCGCTCCACCAGGCCTGCGCGCAGGGCGTGGATGCGCGTGCGCCATCCACCCAGCTCGTCCTCCCACTGTCTGCGCAGGTCGCCGTCGTTGAGCACGCCCGCCACCAGCGCGGCGCCGTGGAACGACGGGCTCGAGTAGTTGGCGCGGATCAGGCGCTTGACCTGTGACTGCACCCGCCCGCTCTCCTCCGAGTTGTCGCTCACCACCGTCAGCGCGCCGACGCGCTCGCCGTAGAGCGAGAACGACTTGGAGAACGAATTGGCCACCAGGAAGTTGCGGATTGGCGAGGCCGCCAGCTTGCGGATCGCGATCGCGTCCTCGTCGATGCCCTGGTCGAAGCCCTGGTAGGCCATGTCCACGAACGGCACCAGGTTGCGCTCGTGCATCAGCGCGATCACCTGGTCCCACTGCTCGGCGCTGAGGTCGGCCCCGGTGGGGTTGTGGCAGCAGGCGTGCAGCAGCACGACGGTGCCGGCTTCCAGCTTGCCCAGGTCGGCGAGCATGCCGTCGAAATCCAGGCCGTGGGCCGCGTCGTCGAAGTAGGTGTAGTCGATGACTTCAAAGCCGGCGGCCGGGAACACCGCGCGGTGGTTCTCCCAGCTCGGCGTGCTGATGGCGATGCGCGCGAACGGCAGCGCGTGCCTGAGCAGCTCGGCGCCCACGCGCAGGGCGCCGCTGCCGCCGATGGTCTGCGAAGTGCTGGCGCGGCCCTCGCTGATCACCGGCGAGTCGGCGCCAAACAGCAGTTCGCGGGTGGCCGTGCGGTAGTCGGGCATGCCGTCGATCGGCAGGTACCCGCGCGCCGGGCTGCGCTCGGCCAGCGCGCGCTCCACCTGCTGCACCGCGCCCATCACCGGGATCCGTCCCTCCTCGTCGTAGTAGATGCCCACCCCCAGGTTGACCTTGGTGGCGCGCGCGTCGGCGCGGAAGGCATCGGTCAGGCCCAGGATCGGGTCCCCGGGCACCTGTTCAACGTTCTTGAAGAAGGACACTGCATCACCGTCTGTAAGGAGGGGAAAGCCGGGGCCAGAACACCCGGGAAAACCCCGCAAGTCTATCATTTGGCGGGAAAACCCCCGGCTCAGATGACCCGCAGCGTGATCGCCTTGAGCACCGCCCGGGTGCGGTCGCGGGTGTCGAGTTTCTCCAGGATCGTGGAGACGTAGTTCTTCACCGTGCCCTCGGCCAGGAACACCGAGCGGGCGATCTCGCGGTTGGAGTAGCCGCCCGCCATCAGCCGCAGGATCGCCACCTCGCGCTCGCTGAACGGCTCGCGCGGCGCGTCCGCGGCGTGGTAGCGGTAGCGGGCCCGTACCGGATCCGTGCTCACGGGTTGCAGCAGGGTGTCGCCGGCGGCGATGCGCAGCACAGCGTCGCGCAGATCCTCCGGCGCGGCGTCCTTGAGCAGGAAGCCCTGGGCCCCGGCTTCGGTGGCGCGCAGCAGCAGCTCGCTGTCATCAAACGTGGTGAGCAGCAGCACCGGCGTGCCGTCGCCGCGCTCGCGCAGCGCCTGCAGGGCCGCGATGCCGTCCATGCCGGGCATGCGGATGTCGCTCAGCACCACGTCCACCGGCGTGGCCGCCAGGCCTTCCAGCAGCGCGGCGCCGTCGTCGGCCTCTAATGCCACGCTGATGCCCTGGCCTTCCAGCAGCGCCCGCAGCCCGGCGCGCACCAGCGCCTGGTCGTCGGCCAGTGCGATGCGCGGCGCGCTCATGCCGGCAGGCTCGCATCGATGCGCAGGGCGCCGCCCGGTGACGTGGAGAACGCCAGCTGGCCGCCCGCGGCCGCCAGGCGCTCGCGCATGCCGGCCAGCCCGTTGCCTTCGCGCAGCGGGCCGCGCAGGCGGCCGTCATCCTCGATCGACACCGCAAGGCGTGGGCCATCGCGGCGGATGCGCACGTCCAGCACCCGCGCCTGGCCGTGGCGCGCGCTGTTGGTCAGCGCCTCCTGCACCATCCGCAGCAGCGCATCGGCGGTGGCAGGATCGCTGATGCGCACGTCATCGTCGATCGCAAGCTGCAGCGCGGGCCGCGGCAGCGGCGCCGCCAGCGCCCGCAGCGCGGTGGCCAGGTCCAGGCCGCGGTCATCGCGCAGCTGCTGCACCAGCTCCCGCAGGTCGTCCATCAGTTCGGCGGCCAGCCGGCGCGACACTTCAAGCTCCGCCGGCGCGCCGCCCTGCTGGCGCTCGGCCAGAGCGCGCAGGTTGAGGGTGAGCGCGGTGAGCTTGTGACCGGCCACATCGTGCAGTTCACGCGCAAAGCGCAGCCGTTCGGCGTCGCGCGCGCTGTCGGCCAGCAGGGCGCGGGTGGCCAGCAGGTCGGCGTTGACCAGCGCCAGCCGGTCGCGGGCCTGTTCGGCGCTGCGGGCGTAGTGCGCCACCAGCGCGGCGAAGGCCTGGAAGCCCAGGTAGACGGTGACCGTCAGCGCCGGTGCGGCATGGCCGCCGGCGCGCAGCACCAGGTACAGGGCGAGGTTGAGCAGTACCGCGGCCGGCAATACCCGGGACGGGGGATAGTCGATCGCCAGCGCCGCCACCAGGATCACCAGCAGCACCGGCGAGGTGCCGGTGCGCGGCGCCAGGGCCACCAGCGCGAGCGCGATCACCGCGAGCGCGGTGTATCCGATCCCGCGCAGCCAGGGCCTTCCGGCCAGCGTATCCACCAGCAGGAACAGCGCGCTGAAGGCCACCAGCAGTGCCCAGCCCAGCGGGCGCTGGGGGCCGAGCTCGCCGTGGATCGAGACCGCCACCGTCAAGAGGGTCAGCAGGGCGGCGAGGTTCAGCGGCTGCAGCAGCGGGGCGAGATGACCGCGCATGGCCCGTCTCCATGGGGCGGGCGTTCCATGCTGCGTCGCCCGTCCGGTCCGCGCAACGGATCCGGCGCAGAAAGTGACTTCCGGCACCATGCAAAGGTGACCGCGGGGACTGCGATGGCCACGCGCCGGGCTTGAAGCTGGTACTCCCCGATCGGAGCCACGCCCATGCCCGGATACGCCACCTTCCTCGCCCTGCATATCGCCGCCGGCACCGTTGCGCTGGCCTGCTTCTGGCTGGCGGTGGTGCTGCGCAAGGGAAGCCCCATGCACCGCCTGGCCGGGCGCATCTACCTGCTGGCGATGGTGCTGGTGATTGCGACCGGGGTTCCGCTGGCCCTGCAGTTCGCCCTCGACGGCCGACTGCCCTTTGCCGCTTTCCTCGGCTACCTGCTGCTGCTGGTGTCCACCACGGTCTGGCTGTCCTGGCGCGCCATCCGCGACCGGGCCGCACCTGCCCGCTACCTGGGGCCTGCGTACCAGGCGCTGGCCGTCGCCAATCCCGCCGTGGGCGTGGCCATCCTGTGGCTGGGCCTGGACCGCGGCCAACCGCTGCTGGCGGGGTTCTCCCTGGTCGGAATCCTGCTGGGCGCGGACATGCTGCGCCGGCGGCGCATCATCCCCACCCAGCCGCGCTGGTGGATGGAGGAGCATTACGGCGCGATGGTTGGCAACGGCGCCGCCACCCACATCGCCTTCCTTGCGATCGGGGCGCCGAAGCTGGTGCCGGCCCTGCACGGGCCGGCGTGGTTCTACCTGGCCTGGTTCGGGCCGGTGCTGCTTTCGGTGATGGCCAAGGTGTGGCTGGACCGGCGCTACCGGGTGCGCCCCGGCTCACGGGCAGCGCAGCGCGTTTACCGGCGCGCTGCGGCCCCCGGGCCATCGCCGGTCCAGTGCAGCCCGACCATCCAGGTGCGGTCGCGCCCGGGCTCGTAGAAGCGGCCGTTGCCCTCGTTCACGATCACCGAGCCGATGTGGTCCCGATCGAACAGGTTGTCGACGCGGGCGAAAGCGCGCAGGCGGCCGCCGCGCAAATTCCAGCTCCGTGAAGCCTCAAGGTGCAGCAGGCCGTAGCCGGAAGCTGACTCACTGCCCAGGTCGTTCACCGGCACCGACGACACCGCCTCGCCCTCGAGCGCGGCCGACCACGGCCCCTGCTGCCACTGCAGGCGCGCGAACGCCTGCTGTTCCGGCACGCCCGGGATCGGCGAGCCGGCCGGCACCGCCACGGACGGGTCGGTGCAGCCGCTGCCCTGGCAGATCAGGTAGCCGCTGCGGAATTCGGCGTCCAGGTGGGTGGCGGCCAGCGACAGGTCCCACTGCTCGCCCAGCGGCAGCCCGGCCGAGACCTCCACGCCCTGGCGCCGGGCGCTGCCGACGTTGCGGTAGCTGCTGCGGCCGGCGACGTTGCGCGCCACTGCCAGCTCGTCGTCGGTGTCGGCGCGGAACAGCGCCGCCTCCAGCCGCGCGCCGGCATCGCCGCGCCACTTCACGCCCAGCTCCCAGTTGTCGCTCACCGCCGGGCGCAGGTCGAAGGCCAGGCCGGCGCCGCCGTCGGCGCGGTAGGAGATCTCGTTGAAGGTCGGGGTCTCGAAGCCGCGCCCGGCGGACACGTATACCCGCAGGTCATCGCGCGGGGCGAAAGTGAGCCCGGCCACCGGCGCGGTGTGGTTGTGGGTGACCCGGCCGCTGTCGTCGGGATTGCCGTCGGTCACGTAGCTGTCGCGGGAGACGAACTCCACCTCGCTGTGGCGCGCGCCCAGCAGCAGCGCCCAGCGGTCTGCCAGCTGCCACCAGGCCTGGGCATAGACATCGGCGTTCTCCAGCCGGTTGCGCTCATCGCGGCGCAGCCCGCCGCGCACGCCCAGGGTGTCGCCGACGAAGTTCTCCCAGCCGTGGCGGTGCTGGCGCTGGCGGTCGAGGTTGGTGCCCACGGTGACCTCCAGCGCCCGGCCGGCGAGTTCGCCCTGCATCGACCAGCGCGCGTCAAAGCCGTAATAGGTGTTGTCCAGGTCGATCACCGCGCCCGCCTGCAGCGGGTTGCGCTGGGCCACCGGCGGGATCGGCAAGAACTGCAGCACTTCGCGCTCGCCGCCGTAGGCCATCAGCCGCAGGGTCTGCGCGGCGCCAAAGCCGTGCTCGTAGAGCGCACCCGCCTGGCCCTGGCGCACGCTCTTGCGGGTGTTGTACTGGAAGGCGTTCACCACGGCCTGGCGCGGATTTTCGCGCGCCTGTTCGGCGGTCAGGCCCAGCGGGTCCTGGGCCTCGGGGATGTCCACGTAGTTGCCCATCAGGTGCAACCGGCGGCGATCGCCCAGATCGAAATTGAGCTTGAGGTTGGCCACGTCGCGGCGGGCGGCGCTGTGCTCGCGCCAGCCGTCGGTGTCGAAGCGCGACACCGCGAAGTTGTAGCCGAAGCGTTCACTGCCACCGAGCAGCTGCGCGGCGGCGGTCCAGGTGTCGTCGGCGCCCACCGTCACCCGCGCCTGCCACGGATCGCCGGGCTGGCCGTCTGCGCTCCAGATCTGCACCACCCCGCCCGAGGAGTTGCCGTGCAGGGCCGAGAACGGGCCGCGCAGCACCTCGATCCGGTCCGCGCCGGCCAGGCTGTAGTGCGACACCTGGCCCTGCCCGTCAGGCATCGAGGCCGGGATGCCGTCGGCGTACAGGCGCAGGCCGCGCACGCCGAAGGTCGAGCGCGCGCCAAAGCCGCGGATCGACAGCTGCGCATCCTGCGCCAGGTTGCGCCGGTCGCGCGCCAGCACGCCGGGGATGCCGCGCAGCACTTCCGACACGTCGGCATCCGCGCGGCTGGCGTCGCCATCCAGCGACACCACCGTGGCCGAGGCCGGCATGTCGAACGCATTGACCCCGCGCAGGCGCGAGGCCTCGACCACGACGCGGTCGAGCGTCACCGCTTCACCGGCGGGATCGTCGCCGGCGGTATTGGTCTGGGCTTGGAGGAGGGGGCAGGCCAGCAGGCCCGCGGCAAGGATGCTCAGGCGGGGGATGAAAGTCATCCGGCAATGATCCACGACCGTCCGTGCATATGGAGTCCATGGCCCGCACCCGCTTCTCGTAGGAGCGCCTCTCAGGCGCGAGGCCGCGTGAATCATGGTTCGCGGCGCGGCTCCGGACAGGATGCGCCGTCCGGAGCCCCGCGGCACGGATCGATGTCACGCGGTTTCGCGCCTGAGAGGCGCTCCTGCAAAGGCGGGAGCGGCGGGAACTACACGTCGGCGTCGGTGGCCCAGCCTTCGCCGGTGCCGCGCTGGAACACGCGGTCGCCGTCGAGCACGTCGCCGGCGGGGATCGAGTCGGCCTTCGCCAGCCGCGCGTAGATCGGGGTGAAGTCCGGCTCGGTCCCGCGCATCAGCTGCTCAAAGCTGTCGATCACGAAATAGGTCTTCTGGTAGGTGTCGATGCGGTAGCGGGTGCGCATGATCCGCTCCACGTCGAAGCCGATCCGGTTGGGCGCATCGCTCTCCAGGCTGTAGATCGACTCGCCCT
>JAAYXJ010000035.1 GCA_012515985.1 Gammaproteobacteria bacterium | reverse complement strand
GGGCACCTCTCCCGCGTCTACGACGCCGCCCACCCCCGCGCCCGGCGCAAGACCTCGTCGGACTGAACGAGCGCCACACGCGAAGTGGCGTGATCCGGAACATCACCGCGCTGCTCGAGGGGCCGGTGGGGCAGCCCGCGGCGGGACTGTCCGCGCCATGGACGGCGCGGACAAGTCTCCATGGACGGATTCACGGCGTGTCCCGCCGCGGGCTGCCCCGCCGGCCCCCCCCCGCGAACCACGCCCTCCGCCCTTGCATCACCGCCCCACGGTCCCCACACAGGGAATTCGACCCCTGGAGGCCGTATGGATCCCAGCCAGAACCCCCACGTATTCCACGCCACCACCATCGTCTCGGTGCGCCGCGGCGACAAGATTGCCATCGCCGGCGACGGGCAGGTGACCCTTGGCAACACCGTCATGAAGGCCAACGCCCGCAAGGTGCGCCGCCTGGGCAAGGACGGCCAGGTCCTGGCCGGCTTCGCCGGCGCCGCCGCCGACGCCTTCACCCTGTTCGAACTGTTCGAATCCAAGCTCGAAAAGCACGGCCAGCTCCTGCGCGCCGCCGTCGAGTTCGCCAAGGACTGGCGCACCGAGCGCCGCTTCGGGAAGCTCGAGGCCCTGCTGGCCGTGGCCGACAGGGAGACCTCGCTGGTGATCAGCGGCACCGGCGACGTCATCGAGCCCGACGACGGCGTGGTCGCCATCGGCTCGGGCGGCCCCTACGCGCTGTCCGCCGCGCGGGCGCTCGCCGCCCACACCGAAATGGACCCGAAGTCGATCGCCGTCGAGGCGCTCAAGATCGCCGGCGACGTTTGCATCTACACCAATGGCAACGTCGTGGTGGAGGAACTCTGATGGCCAGCAACAACACTTCCGCCACCATGACCCCGCGCGAGATCGTGCAGGAGCTGGACCGACACATCGTGGGCCAGAACGACGCCAAGCGCGCCGTGGCCATCGCCCTGCGCAACCGCTGGCGCCGCGCCCAGCTGCCCGACGAGCTGCGCAACGAGGTCATGCCCAAGAACATCCTCATGATCGGCCCCACCGGCGTGGGCAAGACCGAGATCGCGCGGCGCCTCGCCACCCTGGCCAACGCCCCGTTCGTGAAGGTCGAGGCCACCCGCTTCACCGAGGTGGGCTACGTGGGCAAGGACGTGGAGCAGATCATCCGCGACCTGGCCGACACCGCGGTCAAGATGTTCCGCCAGCAGGCCAAGCGCCGCGTGCGCACCCAGGCCGAGGAGCGCGCCGAGGACCGCATCCTCGACGCCCTGCTGCCGCGCCGCGAGGCACCGCCGCAGGTGCCCGGCTTCGGGTTTGCCCCCCGCCCGGAGACCGCCACCGTGGATATTGGCGCCGAGCCCTCGGGCCAGGAATCCGATACCCGCCGCAAGCTGCGCCAGCGCCTGCGCGCGGGCGAGCTGGACGAGCGCGAGATCGAACTGGACCTGGCGGCCGGCGCCAGCGGCATGGACATCATCACCCCGCCCGGCATGGAGGAGATGGGCCAGCAGCTGCGGCAGATGTTCTCCAGCCTGGGCGGCGGCCGGACCCAGAAGCGCAAGATGAGCATCCGCGCCGCGCGCCCGCTGCTGATCGAGGAAGAGGCCGGCAAGCTGGTCAACGAGGACGAGGTGCGCGAGGCCGCGATCGAGGCCGCCGAGCAGCACGGCATCGTATTCCTGGACGAGATCGACAAGGTCGCCCGCCGCAGCGAGGGCGGGGTGAGCGGCGCCGACGTCAGCCGGGAGGGCGTGCAGCGCGACCTGCTGCCGCTGGTTGAAGGCTCCACCGTCAGCACCAAGTACGGGCCGGTCAAGACCGACCACATCCTGTTCATCGCCTCGGGCGCCTTCCACATGGCCAAGCCCAGCGACCTGGTGCCCGAGCTGCAGGGGCGCTTCCCGATCCGCGTGGAGCTCAACGCCCTGACCAAGGACGACTTCGTGCGCATCCTCACCGAGCCCAGGGCCGCGCTGACCACCCAGTACGTGGAGCTGCTGAAGACCGAAGGCGTGGAGCTGGAGTTCACCGACGATGCCATCGAGCGCCTGGCGGAAATCGCCGCCCAGGTGAACGAGAAGCAGGAGAACATCGGTGCCCGGCGCCTGCACACGGTGCTGGAGCGGCTGCTCGACAACTTGAGCTACGAGGCCCCGGACAAGACCGGCAAGGTGGTCATCGACCGCGCCTACGTGGATGGACAGCTCGGCGAGCTGGTGGAAGACCAGGACCTGAGCCGCTACATCCTCTGATCCGGATCGCCCGGGGACGAAGGGAAAGCCCGCCCGACGGCGGGCTTTTCACTGTCAGCGCCGCTGGTGCCCGCCGCCCCCAGCCGAGCAGCGGCATCGCCAGCATCAGCGCATACAGCAGCCAGTGCGACGCGTGCGCCGCCAGTACCTGCCAGCGCGGAAGGTCGGACGGCAGCGGCGGCGGGCGGTGCCTGAGCCGGTTGGCCAGGCGCACGATCGCCAGCACCAGGATCGCGATCCCCAGCGGCCGGTGCTCGAGTGAGCTCACCATGCCGGCGCCCAGGAACAGCATGGACAGGATCATCGCCGCCATCAGCCAGTGCAGGACCCGGGCGGTGAGGTTGAAATGCCCGGGCGCGGCGGAAGCATCGCGCGCGGTCACGGCGCCGGCTCCTCGCCGATGGCTTCGGTGGCCAGGCCGCGCCCGATCTCGCGCAGTCGCGCGTTGAACGTCTGCGAATACACGCCGCTGCGGGCGGCCAGCACCGGATCGTCGGAGAGCACGATCCCGGTGGGCACGGTGCCGCGGATGTGCCGGAACTGCCCGCCGCCTCAGGGGCAAGCGAACCGGATTGAGCCGGGAAACGACGCTGCCCAAAGCTCCGGGTCCGGCTTGCGGTAGCGGCCCGCGTCCGCTCCAGCAGCCGTCCGCTGTCAGGTTCCCGTCGCCGCCTCCGGGAAATGCGCCCGCCGGAACGTCCGCGCCCGCGCCAGCCCGCGCAGCTGGGTGGCCAGCACGGCGGCCCATGCAATCAGGAGGGCCAGGCCCGCCGGACGGGCGAGCAGCGCGGGAAACAGGGCAGCGCCCGCCAGCGTCGCGCCCGCCAGCAGGTGCAGCGCGAGCACCACCCACTTGTCCCGCTGCGCGACCAGGGTGCCGACGCCGGGCACGCGGATACCGCGCGGGCAGTCGCGGCGCAGGCCGATCCAGGCCAGGAAGCCCATGATTTCCAGCATCATGCCGCTGACCATCATCGGCAGGCCGATGGCGATGCCCAGCGTGCCGGCGAGGATCACTGAAGAGGCGGGCAGCGGCGTGGTGGTGCCGGCCAGGACGATGACGCAGGCGGCGCCCACGGCGAGCGTACCCATGCGCCAGGACCACACCAGGGGCCGGTTGCGGCGCGCCTGCGGGCGCAGCGGGAACCACAGCGAGGCGCCAACGAAGAGCAGCGCCGGCAGCAGCGCGGAAACGACCAGCGGCGGCTGCTGGCCGCTCCAGATCCGAAGGGCCACGCCCACGGCCAGCGAAACGATCGTCAGTGCGATCCAGCCGCCCAACCAGCGCTCGGGCACCCGTGCCGTGCCTTGCAGCATGGGCAGGGTGACGCTGGCCACGGCCGCCATCAGGCCGACGACGGCGCCGAGCAGGCCGATGGTGGCGTGGGCGTCGGCGATCGATTCCAGCGGCAGCGGCGCTTCGCCGCGCAGGATCGCCACCAGCAGCGCGCCGGCCAGAGCAGTGAGGGCCAGCGCCGTCACCGCCATCGCCAGCCCCGAGCGCAGCACCTGCTGCGCGCCGCGGGCCAGCAGGCCGGGGAGGGCCGCGGCGGCGAAGACCAGGATCGGCACTGCCAACAGAACGCTGGCCACCGCCAGGCCGTTGCGGTGCATGCTGGTCATGGACACCACGAACACCGCCAGCCCGAGGTTGAATGAAGCGTGCAGCCACGCCGGGGAGCGGCGCAGCGGCATCGGCGCGCCCGCGGCAACCGGCAGGAACTGCAGCAGGCTGCCGAGCATGGCGTTGCCCAGCACGCCCAGGGTGAACAGGTGCACCAGCGCGATGGTGTGGGGCGACCAGCGGCTGGAAAGCGCGGTGTCGCCAGACAGGAGCAGGCAGGCGCCGGCCGCCATGCCCCACGCCGGCACGCTGAGCAGCCAGCGCAGCGGCCGCGCCGGCGGCGGCGCCTGGGCGAAGTCCAGGCCGCTCATGCCGTGCGGGTCGGGCCGGCGCCCTCGCGCAGGAAGATGGTGATGCGCGCGTGGCCGGAGGGGCTGTCCTCGCGCCGCCAGGCACAGCCGCGGGCCTCCAGGATCGGCAGCAGCGGGGCCGGCCAGCACGGCGTCAGCGCCTCGATGTGGTCACCCGGGCGCAGCGCCTCCACCGCATCGAGGATCCGGTCCATCGGTTCGGGCGGCGGCAGGTTGCGAAGGTCCAGGCGAACAGGCATGGAGGAGTTCCGGAGTGCGTGACGATGGAACAAGCATG
>JAAYXJ010000216.1 GCA_012515985.1 Gammaproteobacteria bacterium | reverse complement strand
GCCTGGGTGGGGCCGGCGGGGGCCGGCGACGCCACCGCCGCGGCAAGGCGGCGCCCGTCGCGGTCAACCCGCGCATGGTGGAGGATTTCCCGTTCATCGACCCGCCCGATCCGCGGGCGGTGGCCGATGGCTGGCAGCAGCTGACCGAACTCGGGGCGGTGGACGGCTCGCGCGCGCTGACCGCGATCGGCCGATCCATGGCGCGCCTGCCGGTGGACGTGAAGCTGGCTCGGATGCTGGTGGCGGCCCAGGCGCACGGTTGCCTGCGCGAGATGCTTGCGATCGCCTCGTTCCTCGGTATCCAGGACCCGCGCGAACGCCCGTCCGACCAGCGCGCAGCCGCCGACAACGCGCATGCCGAATTCGCCGATCCCAAGTCGGAGTTCGTGGGCATCCTCAACCTTTGGGAGGCCTACCGGCAGGTGCACGCGGACTCGACGCAGTCCCAGCTGCGTCGCTGGTGCGAGAAGCGCTTCCTCGGATTCCTGCGCATGCGCGAGTGGCGCGAACTGCATCGCCAGCTCAAGCTGCAGTGCGCCGAGCTGGGTTGGGAAACCGGAACCCGCGAGGGCGGTGCACCGTACGCGGTCCTGCACCGGGCGCTGATCGCCGGCCTGCCGACCCAGATCGGCCAGCGCGAGGACCGCGGGCTGTTCCAGGGCCCCCGGGGGCGGAAATTCCACCTCTTCCCCGGCTCGGTGCTGGCCCGCAGGCCGCCGCCGTGGGTGCTGTCGGCCACCCTGCTCGATACCGAAAAGGTGTGGGCGCTGACCAACGCCGCGATCGAGCCGGAGTGGGCGATCGCCGAACTTCCGCACCTGCTGGCCCGCCGCCACCACGATCCGCGCTGGTCGCGTTCCCAGGGGCGGGTGATCGGCAGCGAGCAGGTGAGCCTGTTCGGCCTGGTGCTGGCACCGAAGAAGCCGGTCGATTACGGCCGCCTGTATCCCGCCGAAGCGCGCGAGATCTTCCTGCGCGATGGCCTGGCCACGGGCGAGGTCAACCTGCGCAGCCCGTTCCTGGCCCGCAACCTGGCCACGCTGGAGCAGGCCCGGGAGGAAGAGGCCAAGCAGCGCCGGGTGGGGCTGGTGGTGGACGAGGAATGGATGGCCGGGTGGTACGCGCAGCGCATCCCCTCCGACATCATCGATTCGCGCTCGCTCGATGCCTGGTATCGCAAGGCACCGGAGGACACCCGACGGGCGCTGGAGTGGAGCCGCGACGACCTGCTGGTGGGGGACGAGAGCGAAGCGGCGAAGTTCCCGCGCGTGATCGCGCTGGGCGATGCCCGCCTGGCCGTGCAGTACCGGTTCGAGCCGGGGGCGGTGGACGACGGCATGACCCTGGCGGTGCCCCTGCACCTGCTCAATGCGCTGGATCCGGCGCGCTTGACGTGGCTGGCGCCGGGATTCTTCGAGGACAAGGCGGCGGCGTTGATCCGCTCGCTGCCCAAGGCGCTGCGCCGCAATTTCGTCCCGGCGCCGGATTTCGCGCGCGCGTTCGCGCAGGCGCACCTGCAGCCGGATGCCGACGCCTTCTCCAATGCGCTGGCGGCGTTCCTGCGCCGCATGACCGGCGTCGAGGTCTCCGCGCTGGAGTTTGAAGAGGCCGCGCTGGAGCCGCACCTGCGGATGAACCTGCGCCTGCTCGACGCCGACGGCAAGGTGCTGGCCGAGTCCCGCGACCTGGATGAGCTGCGCGCCCGGTTCGGAAAGCGCGCCGCGCAGGCCTTTTCCGCGCGCGCGGCCCGTGGCATGGCGCGCAAGGGGCTGACAGAATTTCCCAGCGAGCCGGTGCCCGTTTCAGTCCCTGGCGCGGGAGGGGTGGCCGCCTACCCGGCGCTGGCGGACGAAGGCGATTCGGCCGCGCTGGCGGTGCATGCGGACGAGCAGCAGGCGCGCCGCCTGCACCCGGGCGGGGTGCGCCGGCTGCTGCGCATCGCCCTGGAAGTGAAGCTGCGCCAGGCCCGCAAGCAGCTACCCGTGAAGCCGAAGACGGCGTTGCTGTACGCCGCAATCGAGGCGGGCGGCGGCAGCCGTGAGGGCGACCTGCTGCGAGATGACCTGGTGGAAGGCGCCTTCGCCGCGCTGACCGCCGATGGGTTGGGCGAAGTGCGCGATGCCGAAGCATTTGCGGACCTGCGCGACCGCGTTGGTCGCGGGCTGTTCGCCGAGGCCTCTCGCCGCCTGCAGCTGGCCGAAGAGATCCTCGGGCGGATCGCTGCGGTCCGCGCCAGCCTGGAATCCAACCTGATGGGCTGGGCGCGGGCCAACCTCGACGACATGCACGCCCACCTGGCCGAGCTGGCGCCGCCCGGCTTCCTGCGCGACGTGCCCGAGACCCTTCTCGCCGAGTACCCGCGCTATCTGCAGGCGCTGGAACTGCGCGCCGAGCGCGCGTTGCGCGACCCCGTGCGCGATCAGCAGCGCATGCTGGAACTGGCGCCGTTCGTTGAAGCGCTGGCGCAGGCCCGGATCGAGGGCGTCGGCGAAGAGGAGGGCTGGCGCGATTTCCGCCGCGACCTGGAGGAACTGCGGGTCTCGATCCACGCCCAGGAGCTCGGCGCGCGCGGAGGTGTTTCCGCCAAGAAGCTGGCCCGCCGCCTGCAGGGCCTGCAGCAGGTCAGTTGACCCGGCGCACCCTGGCGCGGGTGTTGTAACCGTCGATGCGCAGGAACCAGGCACCGAACGCACCGGGGTACATGGTGACCGCGGGATTCACCTTGTTCACACCGTCCAGCCGCGCGGCATCCGTCTGCTCCCACACCTGGCCATTCTCAAGCGTGTAGCGCTGGCCGCGTCCAAAGCCGTTGAACTCCCCGACGATGCTGCTCTGGAAGGTCTCCCGACGTGCTTCCCGGGGCGGCGCGCCCGTGTTTGCCGCGGATTCGGCGTGCGCCTGCTGGCGGCCTTGTTCCCGCGCCTGCTCGGCCACCACCGAGGTTTCCTCTTCCACCTGCCGCTGCAGCCAGCGGTCAAGCGCCGCCAGTTCCGCGGCACTGAGCTTGTCCAGGCCGGCGGCAGCGAATTCCTCGGCTGTCATCTGTTGCCGGATCGACTGCGCGTGCACGGAGGACGCGGCAAAAGCAAGGAACAGGGCAACGAGCAGGGTGCAGGGACGTGGCATGGACTGTTCCTCTTCGGCGGGCGGCATTAGTGTAAGCACAACCCCGTCATGAGGCACGACAGCTGGTGTCCGAATACCGCACCACGCTCCAGGCGCTGCTGGCACTGCCTGGCGCCGGAACGCTTGCCCCCGGGCTGAGGGCGTTGCTGGAAACGCATGCGGGCGGTCCTGATGCGGCGGTCCATATGGAAGAGCCGCTGCCGGTGCTGGCCGACACGCTCGATGCCCTTGCCCGGCTGCAGGCCGATCCCGACATGATCGCGGCCGCGGTGCTCCATGCGGTACGCGAATGGGTCGCGCCGCTCGCCCCGGAGATCCGGAAACAGCATCCGCCCATCGACGCCCTGATGGATGGCCTCAAGGCCAGCGGCCGGGTCTGGGCGCTGCATGCCGAGCGCGAAGGCCGCGGCAACCAGGAAGGGCTGCGCCGCCTGCTGCTGGCCATGGTGCGCGACCTGCGGGTGGTGCCGATCCTGCTTGCACAGCAGCTTGCGCGGATGCGCGCGGCCGCAGGGCTGCCGGAGTCCGACCGGATGGCCCTGGCACGGCTGACCCGCGACATCCACGCGCCGCTGGCCAACCGGCTGGGCATCTGGCAGCTCAAGTGGGAGCTGGAAGACCTGGCGTTCCGCCAGCTGGAGCCGGAGACCTACCACCGCATCGCCGGGCTGCTGGACGACAAGCGGCGCGGTCGCGAGCGCTACATCGAGCAGGTCAGGCAGCAGCTGGCCGAGGCCATGGACGCCCAGGGCATCCGCGCCGAGATCGACGGTCGCCCGAAGCACATCTACAGCATCTGGAAGAAGATGCAGCGCAAGGGCATCCCCTTCGGCGAGCTCTATGACCTGCGAGCGGTGCGCGTGCTGGTGGACGACGTGGCCGCATGCTACGCCGCACTGGGCGTGGTGCATGCGCTGTGGACACCCATCCCCAGCGAATTCGACGACTACATCGCCCGGCCCAAGCGCAACGACTACCGCTCCCTGCACACCGCGGTGGTGGGGCCGGAGGGCAAGACCCTGGAAGTGCAGATCCGCACGTTCCAGATGCACGAGCAGGCCGAACTCGGCGTGGCGGCGCACTGGCGCTACAAGGAGGGCGGGTCCGGGGATGCGGCGCTGGAGCGCAAGATCGAATGGATGCGCCGCCTGCTTGAGTCCCACCAGGAGGGCGGCGGCGATGCGGCCCTTGCCAGTGCCCTGGACACCGAGCTGTCCGAGGACCGCATCTACGTGCTCACCCCCATGGGCGAAGTGATCGACCTGCCGCGCGGTGCCACGCCGCTGGATTTCGCCTATCACGTGCACACCATGGTCGGGCACCGCTGCCGGGGCGCCAAGGTCAACGGCCGCATCGTGCCGTTGGACCACCAGCTTGCCAGCGGCGACCGGGTCGAGATCCTCACCGGCAAGACCGCCGAGCCGCGCCGGGACTGGCTGGTCGCCGCCAACGGCTACCTGGCCAGCGCCCGTTCGCGCGAAAAGGTCCGCACCTGGTTCCACAAGCTTGACCGGGCGCGCAACGAACAGGACGGGCGCGAGCTGCTGGAGCGCGAGTTCAAGCGGCTCGGGCTGCAAAATGCGGATCCGGCGCCGGCCCTGCGCAAGTTCCGCGCCGCATCCATCGAGGACCTGTACGTCCATGTGGCACTGGGCGACGTCGGGCCGCACCAGGTGGCGCGGGCGTTGCTGGAGCACGAAGCCGAAGCCAAGCGGGAGGCCGAGGCGCCGCCCGCCGCGCCGCGGCCGCCGCGGCGGCGGCCGTCGCGCAGCGCGGAGTTCAGCGTGGTGGGGCTGGACAACCTGCTGGTGCAGGTGGCGCGGTGCTGCAATCCGCTCCCGGGTGAACAGATCGGCGGCTACCTCACCCGCGGGCGCGGGGTGAGCGTGCACCGGCGCGACTGTCCCGCCTACCTGCGGTTGGCCGCGCGCGAGCCCCAGCGCGCGCTCCCGGTGGAGTGGGGCGATGCCGGCGGCAGGCACGAGGTCGCGGTGGCGGTGGAAGGCGTGGACCGCAAGTACCTGCTCAAGGACCTCACCAACCTGATCGCGCAGGAGGATGCCCACGTCCATTCGATCAGCAGCGAACGCCTGGGCGGCTCGGGCATGGTGCGGCTGCGGCTGCAGGTGCGGGTCGAGGACTTTGGCCAGCTCGCCCGGCTGCTGGCCAGGATGGAGGGCATCGCGGGGGTGGAGCGCGCCTACCGCGGCTGACGCCCGGCGACAACGCGCCCCCCACGCGCGCCGGGCTTATGCTTGCCTGGTGACTGCCGCGCGTCCTCGGAATCCGCGTGATCACCGTCCAGGCGCTGGAGGACGGCCGGTGCTCGGCGACTTCCTGCAGCGCCACTGGCGCTGGCTCGCCGGTGCCGCCGGTTTCCTGCTGGTGCTGCTGTTTTTGCTGCGCCAGCCGCTGGCCGATGCACTGTGGCCGCAGAACTCCGCTCAGCAGGCCATGGCCGAAGCGGACGCCGCCCTGGATCGCGGGCATCTCAGCGCCGGTGACGGCAGCGGCGCGCGCGAACTTTACGAGGCGGCGCTGGCGATGGATCCGGATCGGCCGGGTCCGCGGGAAGGCCTGGCACGGG
Organism: Gammaproteobacteria bacterium; assembly: GCA_012515985.1. Classification (GTDB taxonomy): domain Bacteria; phylum Pseudomonadota; class Gammaproteobacteria; order Xanthomonadales; family Xanthomonadaceae; genus Luteimonas. The sequence goes on along the minus strand of JAAYXJ010000216.1, from coordinate 13,595 downwards.
TCGCGCGTGCCGCGCTGGAGGTGGCGCAGCGGGAAACCGGCGCCGGCAACCTCAGCGCCGCCCACGATGCCCTCCGCCTGGCCGGGGAGCTGTCAGCGCCCCGCGCCGCCACCGACGCCGTCGCCGCCCGGCTGCGCGAGCGGGAGATTGCAGCCGCGGGGCTTGAACAGCTCTGGGAGCGCGCCGACGCCGCGTACCGCGAGGGGAGGTTGCATGGCTCCGAGGATGCGGCGCTGCCCCTGTACCGCCGCATCCTGCGCCTGGACCCCGCCCACCTGGGGGCGCTGCGCGGGCGCGATGACGCCATTGCCGGGCTGTTGCAGGAGGCGCGTTCGCACCTGCGCGCGGGCGACCTGGCCGCCGCTGCCTCCGCGATCGCGGTGGCGCGTGAATTCGATCCCGGCCATGTCGACCTTCCGGACACCCTGGCGCGGATGACCGAAGAACGCGACGCACTTGTCGGGCTGGCCGCGGAAGCACTGGAGGACGGAAGCCCGGAGCGTGCGGCGGGGCTTTACCAGGCCCTGCTGGCCATGGATCCCGGGGACGATGAGGCCCGCGAGGGGCTGCTGGTGGCGGGCCAGGCCCTTGCCCGTCGCGCCGAACGGCTGGCGGCCGAACACCGGTTTGGTGAAGCCGAGGCGGCCCTGCAACAGGCGCGCGCCCTGGCACCCGATGATCCCCGCCTAAAGGAGGTGACCGACCGGATCGGCGCCGCACGCGCACTGCAGGCCCGGCTGGGCGCGGCACAGTCCGCGGAGGATCGCCGGCAGCGGGTCGACGCGCTGCTGGACGAAATCGCCGAGGCCGAAGCCCTCGACGAACTGCTCGAGCCACCGGGCGGCAATGCCTACGACAGGCTGCGGATCGCACAGATGCTCGCGCCAGATGATCCCCGGGTACGTGCGGCCAGGGCGCGGCTGCTGGATGCCGCCACCACATGTTTCGAGCGCGAACTGCGCCGCAACAGCCTCGGCCGGGCCGGCGCCTGCCTGGACGCGTGGACGGCCCTGGGTGGTGATGAGGACGGTCCCGCAGCGGCACGCCGGCGGCTGGCGCAGCGCTGGCTGGCGGTGGGGGATGAACGGCTCGCCGCTGGCGAACTGGATCGCGCCGCGGCCGCCCTCCAGTCAGCGCGGGAGACGGATCCATCGGCGCCTGGCCTGGCCGAGTTCGGTGACCGCCTGCGCACCGCGTCGGCAAGCGGCGGGTGATTGCCCGCCTGCGCTCAGCGTTGCCGCGCGGCCTCGGCCAGCAACGCGTCCAGCCGCCTGGCGATGTGCTGCCAGCTGTACTGGTGCACCTGGTCGTGCCCCAGCTCCAGCCCGCGCTCCAGCTCGCCACGCGCCTTGGCGCCGGCGAGGGCTCCAAGCAGGGGTGACAGCGGGTCCGATCGGCTGGCACAGACCCATCCGCGCTGCAGCTCCGTGACCAGTGCGGCGGTGGGATCGTTGCCGTTGCCCAGGTGCAGGATGGGCCGCCCGGCGCCAAGGTATTCATAGATCTTGCCCGGGACCTGGGCGTGGTCGTCGTTGGCGATGCTCACCAGCACATCCGCCCTGCGCTGCAGGGCAAGGGCAGCCGTATGCGGCAGGAACCCCAGCAGCCTCAGCTGGTCCGGCAACGCCAGGGCGGCCTGCAGGATCCGTTCCGGCACGGTCACCGCGGCCAGGCTCAGGCGCACGCCCGGATTGGCCTGCAGCGCCTCCAGCAGCGCGTCGATCCGCCGGAACCGGTAAAGGCTCCCGGTGTAGAGCAGCTCCAGGCGCCGCGGGTCGAACATTCCGGCGGCGCCGTCCGGGCCCGCATCGCCGTAAGCCGCATCGAAGCCCTGGCAGACCACTTCGATCCGTGCGCCGCCGCCGTGGCGTTCGCGCAGCAGCGAGGCCGCGCCCGGCGTCGTCACCGTCACCAGGTCCGCCCGGGCGCAGGTTTCGCGCTCGATCCGCCATGAGCGGCCGCGCCAGCGCCGCGGTGTGTAGCCGGCAAGCACCGGGTCCCCCAGGTCGGCCACCCAAGGCAGCCCGCGGCGCCGTGCCAGCAGCCCCAGCTCCAGGGTTGTGGCGGGTTCGTGGGAACTGATCACCAGCTCCGGCCGGACCTGGTCGAGCAGGCGTTCCAGCGCGCGCCGGCCCCATGGCCGCCATTCGCCGCGGATATCCGGGAAATGCACGAACGCCGCCGCTCCCTGCACCGCCTCGGAGACCCGCTGCTTCCAGTTCCGGGGCGGGCGAAGCGGCTGCGCGGATGCCGCATCGCCAGCCCCGGCATCGCCTCCGCGCGAGCGTTCGCGCTGCCGGCGGCGGGCGGCCAGCAGGCCCCGCAGCGGCCCTGCGAAGCTGCGATGCACGGTGACCGATCCGGGCAGGCGCGGCAGGCCCGGGGTCTGGCCGCCCAGGTCCGCCGTGAGCACGTGCACCTCGTGGCCCAGCGCGTCCAGCTCGCGCGCCAGGTAGGTCCAGCGCAGCGATTGCGGCGACGGGCTGGGGGGGAACTCGTAGGCGATCAGGAGCAGTCGCATCAGGCGGCGGACGGCGGGAGGGTGGCGGCGATGGTGGCGCGCGCCGCTTCGAAGGAGAAGTGGCGGCGCACGTTGTCGACCCCGGCTCCGGACAGGCGCGTCCAGAGCTCAGGGTCCGTGTGCAGGGCCACGACGGCCGCGGCGAACCCGGCGGGGTCATCGGCCACCAGGATGTCCCGGCCGTGCTCCACGTGCATCCCCTCGGCGGCGCAACGGGTGGCGACCACTGGCATGCCCGCCGCCATGCTCAGGTTCACCTTGCCCTTGACTCCCGCACCGAAGCGCAGCGGCGCCAGCCCCACCCGGGCACGGGCAAGCAGCGGCCCAAGGTCCGGCACGTGGCCATGCACCTGCACGCCTTCCAGGTTGCCCGCAGTGCCCACGACCTCCGCCATGCCGTCGCCCACGATGTGCAGCCGGCACCCGGGAAGCTTTTCGCGCACCAATGGCCAGATCGCACCCAGCAGCCACTGCGCGGCATCCACGTTGGGCGGATGCCGGGCCCCACCCACGAAAAACAGGCCCGAACGCGCCTGGAACGGGGCGGGCGCCGCCTCCACTTCGTGCAGGTTGGGCATGACTTCCACCCGCGTCCCGGGCACGGCGTGGCGCAGCAGGTCGGCCTCGGCCGGGCTGACAACCCAAGCCACGTCGGCGGCCGCCACGGAGCCAAGCTCGCGCCGGCGCGTGGATGCCGCCAGGCGCTGCAGCGTCCGGTCTTTCCGCAGCTCCGCCTCGCGTTCTTCGCGCAGGTGGTGCAGGTCCACGGTGTCGAGCACGAGCCGCGCCCGGGGAGCGTGCCGGCGCAGCAGCGGCAGCAGGTATTCGGCCAGGTGGTAACGGCTGATGATGATGGCGTCGAAGGCAGCGGCGTGTTGCCCGAACCAGCGGCGCCGGGCCCGCGTGGCCCCGCCGCAGTGCACCTGTACCCCAAGGTCGCGCAAGGCCTGCGCATGGGGGCCGGCGTCAATGCCGTCATCAGGCAGGAAATCGACCCGGAATCCCTCGCCCAGCAGCAGCCGCATCAGGTTGCAGGCACGCAGCGAGCCGGAATCGCGGTCGGGCCGCGGGGTGGTCACGTCCACCAGCAGGATCCGGCGGCCGTTGCCGATGCCCCGGCCCGGGCCCACCGGGCGCCCGAGGTCGGGCGCGGCGGAGGCATGGTCCTGTCCACCATGAAGCCCTCCGGCCGCGCGCGCCAGCATCCCCCGCCAGCCCCGCGCATGCAGTGCAAGGCGCAGCCGGTGCAGGCGCGCGCCGAGGCGAAGCCGTTGGTAGTGCAATGCTCCAGGCACCAGTTCCTGCACCTCAAGTATGAATGGCACGCCATGGGCGACGCCGGGACGGTCCCGGCGCTGCGCTAGACTGGCGGAATCGGCAATTGTCGCATTCCGCGAACGCCAAGCCGCAGCGGTGTCCATGGCCCGACTGAAGTACGACGAAGACGACCTGCAGCCCGACGCCCCCCGCAGCCCCTGGCGCCGCCGCGTGCTGGTCTGGGCCCTGGCGCTGGTTGGCCTGGGCCTGGGCTTCCTGGTCCCTTACACGCTGTATCTGAACAGTCTGCTTGGCGAACAGTTCGCTTCGCTGACCTGGCAGGAGCCGACCCGGGTCTATGCGCGCCCGCTGGTGCTGGCGCCCGGGCTCGCGCTGGATGGCCGCACCCTGGGGTATGAGCTGCAGGCGGCCGGGTACCGCGAAGGCGACGGCGTTGCCCCGGGGACCTGGCGTGCGCAGGAGGACGGCGGGCGCTGGCTGGTTTCCAGTCGCGGTTTCCGGGACATCGACGGCGCGGTGGCGCCGGCCAGGATCGAGGTGCGGTTGGCGGGGGGACGGGTGTCCCGGCTGCGGGACGCCGATGGGCGCGCGCTGGAACGGGCCAGGCTCGACCCGGCCCGCATCGCCACCCTCTACGGTGGACGCCAGGAAGAACGCCGGATGGTGCGCCTGGAAGACGTACCGGTGCTCCTGACCGATGCGCTGCAGGCGGTGGAGGACCGGGATTTCGCCCATCACCGCGGGATCGACCTTGGCGGGATGGCGCGCGCAGCCTGGGTCAACCTGCGCGCGGGGGCCACCCGCCAGGGTGGCAGCACCCTGACCCAGCAACTGGCGCGTTCGGGCCTGTTCGGCATCGGCCGCGAGCAGACCTGGTCGCGCAAGTTCAATGAAATCATCTATGCCTTGCTGATGGAGGCCCGGTACGACAAGGCCACCATCCTGGAGACCTACCTCAACCAGGTCTACGTGGGCCAGCGCGGCGCGCAGGCGATCCGCGGCGTGGCCGCCGGCGCCGAGTTCTGGTTCGGCCGCCGGCTGGAGGACCTGGAAGCCGAGCACGTCGCGCTGCTGGTGGGCCTGATCCGCGGGCCCTCCTATTACGATCCCCGCCGCCATCCCGAGCGCGCGCGCGAACGCCGCGACTTCGCGCTGGCGCAGATGCATTCCACCGGCCTCCTCGACGAGGAGGGGTATCGGCGCGCGCTGGCGGCCCCGCTTGGCGTGACCGACCGGCCGGGAAGCCTGGCCGTGAACCGCTTCCCCGCCTACGTCGACCTGGTACTCCAGCAGCTTGCCAGTGATTACGACCCGGGCGAGCTGCAGGGTGCGGGCCTGAGCGTGATGACGGCGATGTCGCCGTCCGCCCAGGGCTATGCCGAAGGCGCGGTCCGGGGCACGATCGAATCGCTCGGCGAGGAAGGCCGGCCGGAGCTGCAGGCCGCCGTGGTGTTGACGGACGTGCACAGCGGTGAGGTGCTGGCCGTGGTGGGCAACCGCGACCCGCTCCAGCACGGCTTCAATCGCGCCATCGACGCCAAGCGCCCGGTCGGCTCGCTGCTCAAGCCGTTCGTCTACCTGCTGGCGCTGGCGCTGCCGGGTGAATGGTCGCTCGCCACCCCGATCGACGACTCCCCGGTGACCGTGACCCTCCCAAACGGCCGCAGCTGGTCGCCCGCCAACGCCGACAGGCGCAGCCACGGCACGGTGCCGCTGATGGACGCACTGGCGCGCTCGTACAACCAGGCCACCGTACGGCTTGGAATGCAGATCGATCCGCGCCGGCTTGCCGAACTCATCGGCACGCTGGCCGGCATCGAGGCGCAGCCCAATCCCTCGCTGATCCTGGGCTCGCTGGACCAGAGCCCCTATGCCATGGCCCAGCTGTACCAGTTCCTGGCGTCGGGCGGAGAGTTCCAGGCCTTGCGGCTGGTGCGCGGGGTGATCGATGACCGCGGCGTCACCGTCAACCGCTATGACCATGGCGTTGGCGAAGCGCAGGCTGGCGATGCGATGGCCGTCCGGCTGGTGACCCTGGCGCTGCAGCGCGCCGTCACCTCGGGCACCGCCCGCCAGCTCGTCAACGATGGCCTGGGCCACCTGCAGGCGGCCGGCAAGACCGGCACCAGCAACGACGGCCGCGACAGCTGGTTCGCGGGCTGGACCGGCGACCACCTGGCGGTGGTGTGGATGGGCAACGACCAGAACGAGGCCACCGGGCTGTATGGCGCCACCGGCGCGATGCGGGTGTGGTCGGACATGTTTTCCCGCCTGCCCAGCGCGCCGCTGGAAGTGGGCGATGGCGACCTGGACTGGCGCTGGGTGGCGCAGGGCCACAGCACCGATGCGGACTGCCCGCAGGCCCGGCGCTTTGCCTTCGTGCCGGGCTTTGCACCGGCCTACCAGCCTTGCCATTACGTCGAGCCCGGCTACAGCGGGGACGGGCCGGTCAATGCGGGGGTTTCCGGAACCGACCCGGCACGGAGGCCGGCACGGCGCGGCTGGCGGAGCTGGTTCGGGTTGGATGAGCCCGAACCCGACGAGCCGCGGGCCCCCGCCCACCCTGAACCGCCCTCCGTGGAACCGTGATGCGCACTTGTTTGCCTGTCCCAGCATTGCTGGCATCCCTGCTGCTTCTTGCCGCCGGCTGCACCGCCCTTCCGCCTGCGGACAGCGGCGCGCGCGCTGGTCCTGCCGGCGAAGCGATGGTGGCTGCCATCCGCGCGCATGGTGCCGACGACGAAGCGGGACTCGTGGTCCAGCCGCTGCGCGATCCCCGGGTGGAGGACCTGCGGGTGGACGCTGCGCGGCTGGAAGCGGCCGGCGATCTGGCCGGCGCGGCGCGGATGCTGGACGAGGCGCTGGGCATCGTGCCGGACGATCCTGCGCTGCTGCAGGAACGCGCCGAGGTGGCGCTGCTGCAGGGCGACTTCACGCTGGCCGGCAGCCTCGCTGAAATGGCGTGGTCGCTGGGTGCGCGCGTCGGCCCGCTGTGCCAGCGGCACCAGGCGACGCTTGAGCAGCTGCGACTGGCGGACGGCGACGCCGCGGGCGCCGCGCAGGCGCGGGAACGGATCGCCGCATGCCGCGTCACCGGCCCGATGCGGTATTGAGTGCGGCGACGTGAACGCGGCTGGTATCGAAACCCAGGCGCCTGAGCTCGCGCAGGCAGTGCGGGAGGCGCTGGGCGCGGACGGTCCGCTGGCCGAGACGCTGCCCGGCTTCGTCGCCCGGTCGGCCCAGCAGGAGCTGTCGGCAGCCATCGCCGCGGCATTGGAGCAGCGGGAGTGCCTGCTGGCCGAGGCCGGCACCGGTACCGGCAAGACTTTCGCTTACCTGGTGCCGGCCCTGCTGTCGAGCATGAAGACCATCGTCTCCACCGGCACCAAGGCATTGCAGGACCAGCTGTTCCACCGCGACCTGCCGGCCGTCCGCAATGCACTGGGTGTCGGCCTGCGCACGGCGCTGCTGAAGGGTCGTGCCAACTACCTTTGCCTGCATCGGCTGGAGCGGGCCAAGGGCGAGCCGCGCTTCAGCAGCCGCGACCAGGTGGCGCTGTTCCAGCGGGTGGTGGCGTGGGCCGGGCGCACCCGCATGGGCGACCTGGCCGAGCTCGAAGCGCTGCCCGAGGGCTCGCCGCTGATCCCGATGGTGACCTCCACCGTCGACAACTGCCTGGGCAGCGAATGCCCGTTCTGGAACGAGTGCTTCGTGGTCCAGGCCCGGCAGCGCGCGCAGTCGGCCGACCTGGTGGTGGTCAACCACCATCTGCTGCTGGCGGACCTGGCGCTCAAGCAGGAGGGGTTTGGCGAGATCCTGCCCGGTGCCCAGGCGTTCGTGGTCGACGAGGCGCACCAGCTGCCGGAACTGGCGGCGCAGTTCTTCGGCGAAGCGCTCAGTGCACGTCCGCTGGTGGAGCTGGCGCGCGATGCGATTTCCGAAAGCGGCGAGGTCGCCGGCGCGCTGGCTCTCCTGCAGGAGCCGGCACAGGCTCTGGAGCAATGCGTGCGCGCGCTGCGGGCACACATGGAGCCGCTCCCCTTGCGCGGCACGCTGCAGCGGCTGCGCGGCGAAGCCGCTGTGGAGGAGGCCCTGGACGCGCTCCACGCGCGGCTGGAGGAACTGGCGGCGGCGTTGGCGCCGCTGCGGGAAGGCGCGCCGGGGATGGATGCCTGCCACGCGCGGGCAGTGGAGTTCGCCGGCCGGCTGGATCGCTGGCGCGCCGGCGACGGCGAGGCCGATGACGACGTGCGCTGGTACGAACTTTCGGCCCGCGGGTTCCGCCTGCAGCGCACGCCCCTGGACGTGGCCGGTCCGCTGCGCGCGCACCGCGAAGCGTCCCGGGCGGCCTGGGTGTTTACCTCGGCCACGCTCGCGGTGGACGGGCGGTTCGACCACATCGCTTCGCGGCTGGGGCTGGATGAGCCGCAGACGCTGATGGCACCCGGCCCCTTCAACTGGCCGGAGCAGGCGCTGTGCTACCTGCCGCCGGGATTGCCGGCTCCTTCGGCGCGCGATTTCAGCGCCGCGGTGCTCGATGCCGTGTTGCCGGTTCTGCACGCCTCCAGCGGCCGCGCCTTCCTGCTGTTCGCCTCCCACCGCGCCCTGCGCGAGACCGCGGCCCTGCTTCGCGACGGGCCGTGGCCGCTGTTCGTGCAGGGCGAGGCGCCGCGCCACGTGCTGCTGCAGCGGTTCCGCGAGTCCGGCAATGGCGTTCTGTTGGGGTCTGCCAGTTTCCGCGAGGGCGTCGACGTGCCCGGCGATGCGCTGAGCGTGGTGGTGCTGGACAAGTTGCCGTTTGCCGCGCCGGACGATCCGGTGTTCGAAGCGCGCCTGGACGCAATCCGCCGCGCCGGCGGCAACCCGTTCTTCGACGAGCAGCTGCCGCAGGCGGTGATCGCGCTCAAGCAGGGCGTGGGGCGGCTGATCCGGAGCGAGCGCGACCGCGGCGTGCTGGTGCTTTGCGACCCGCGGCTGTCCAGCAAGGGCTACGGCCGCGTGTTCCTGGATTCGCTGCCGCCGTTTGCGGTGACCCGCGATGTCGCCCATGTCCAGGCATTCTTCGCCGAAGGCGCGGACGGGCAGGGGCAACCCCAAGGGTTTTCCCCAGATGCGGCGGCCCGGGACGGGGTGTAGGTTCGGGGAACAGCCCCCCGTGTTCCGGGAGAACTGCGTGAACAGCCCCGCCCTGGTCGACCGATTCGCCGCCACCCAGCTGCCTCCGTACTGCCCTGCGCCGCCGCCGCAGGACATGGGCACCCGCCAGAGCGCCGAGTGGTGGAACGCACTGCCGGTGGCGGAACAGCAGGCCTACCTCCAGTTCCAGCCCGCCAGCCTGGGTGCGATGGATGGCCTGCCGGCCGACGTGCGCCACGAGGCCAACCTGCAGGTGCTGCGCGAGGACGCCGCGAGCGGCCATGACCGCGAAAATGCGCAGGCCCTGCTGGACCGGATCGAAGGCGCGTGGAGCGACCCCGGGCTGGAGAACATCTACCTGCTGGATTACCAGCCCCCGGAGCGCGGCAGCGACGCGCGCGTGGTGGCCGCCATCGGCAATCCGGACACGGCGGACAATATCGGCATCTACGTGCCCGGAACCGGCTCGGATCTCGCAAGCGCCAACGGCGGCCTGGACCGCGCCGACGACCTGCGCGCGGCGGCTGAAATGGTCCCCGGCTCCGGCCAGACAGCCACGGTGTACTGGCTCGGCTATGACGCCCCCAACAACCTGCTGGCCGCGAGCGGCGCCGGCTATGCCAGCGACGGCGCCGGGCCGCTGCGCGAGTTCACCCAGGGGCTGCGCGAATCGAGCACCAACCCGGATGTGCGCGTGACCGTGATCGGGCATTCGTACGGCTCCACGGTGATCGGCCATGCCGACGCGGCGGACGGTCCCGGCCTGGCGGTGGACGACATCGTGGTGATGGGGAGCCCGGGCGTCGGGACCAACAGCATCGACGGCCTGCACATTGACGGCGATCACTTCTGGGCAGGCATGGCCGACGACGATTCGATCCGGTTCACCCCCGGGTTCATCCACGGCACGCTGCCAGTGAACGAGGGCTTCGGCGGCGGGACCCGGATCGACACGGGCGATGCCTCGGGGCACTCCGGCTACTGGGAGGCCGGCGGCGAGTCGATCCGCAACCAGGCCTATATCATTACCGGCAACTACGGCATGGTCTCCGATCGCGAGCACCGCTGACCGCTGGAATCCCCTGTGGCAACACCTGGCAGAACCCTGGCGTCCGCCCTTGCCGCGCTGCTGGCCGGCGCGGGTTGTCACGCTTCCGGCGATGGAGTACAGATGCACGCCATGGAAACCAAGGAAAGCCTGCAGGCGGCGCGCGAGTTCCTGCCCAGGGTGGAAGCATTCCTGGAGACGCTGCCGGTCAACCGCGAGAAACTCTCGGTGCGGGTGAACCGCTGCGACGGCCCCGAGGGCGAGCAGCGCGACGACATCTACTACATCTGGATCGGGCTGCAGGCGGTGGCGCGCGGCAATGACGCAGCCCGCGTGATCAACGAGGTGCATTCGCGCTGGAAGCAGGCCGGCTGGGAAGTGACCCGGCACCGCGAACTTGCCAATGGCGGCGTCAACCTGGCCGCGACCGAACCCGGCACCGGTGACGCGTATGCGCTTGACTCCGGTTTCGAGAAGGGGCCGGACAGCTACGTTGTCGGTTTCTTCAACACGCCGTGCTTCCAGAGCGCATCGGGCAACGTCCAGTTCGGCGAGATCCGCGACGGCCTGTGATCCTGCTCGCATTTGAAACCTCGACCGAGGCCTGCTCGGTCGCGATCTGGCGCGACGGTGAAGTGCTCGAACGCCATGAGGTGGCGCCGCGCCGGCACGCCGAACTGGTGCTGCCCTGGGCTGAAGGACTGCTGGCCGAGGCGGGGTTTTCGCGGACGATGCTGGATGCGGTGGCCGTGGGGCGTGGGCCGGGCGCGTTCACCGGGGTGCGGCTGGGGATCGCGACCGCCCAGGGCATTGCGCTGGCGCTGGACCTTCCCATGCTGCCCGTGTCCACGCTTGCAGCGCTGGCCATGGCTGCGCCGGAGCCTGGCCCCGTGCTGGCGGCGATCGATGCGCGCATGGGTGAAGTCTATGCCGGGGCCTTCATGCGTTCGGACGAGGGCGTGGAGGCTCTGGGGCCGGAAACCGTCTCCGCGCCCGACGCGGTCGGGCTTCCGCCGGCCGAGGGCAGGTGGCAGGGCGTTGGCACCGGTTTCGCGGCATTGGAAGGGGCGCTGCAGGCGCGCCTGGCGGACGCGATATCCACGATCGATGCCGGCGCGTTGCCGCGCGCGGGCGACGTCGCGCGCCTGGCCGCGCGGGCGTGGGAACGCGGCGAGCTGGTCGCGCCCGAACGGGTGGAGCCGGCCTACCTGCGCGACAACGTGGCCCTGACGCTGGAGCAGCAGCAGGCCTTGCGCGCCTCGCGCTGAACGCTCGCGCGCGGCGGATCAGCCGTCGACCAGCGCGCCGGCCGGCAGGAACTGCCAGGTGCGGGTCACGTGGAGGACGTCGATCTCCTCTTCGGTGCGCGGCAGCGGCGGATAGGGCTCGGCCAGCTTCGCGATCCGCAGCGCGGCGTCGTCAAGCAGGCGGGTGCCGCTGGAACGGATCACCTGCGCGTTCTCCACCGAGCCGTCGCGGCGGATGGCCACGCTGATCACCAGCTCGCCGGCCAGTTGGCGGCGGCGGGCCTCGTCCGGATAGTTGAGGTTGCCGATCCGCTCCACCCGGTCCACCCACTGCCGCAGGTACGCGGCGTAGGCGTATTCCTGCGTGCTGGCGGAGACGAACTTGCGCTTGGGCCGCTTGGCGTACTGCTCCGAGCGCAAATGGATCTCGGCGGCCAGCCGGGCCATTTCCATGTCCCGCTCGACCCGGTCCGGCCCCTGCGGCAGCAGGTCGGGATCGCTCTGCGGCTTGGGGTCGGGCGTTGCGACGGCGTGTTCGCCGCGATGGCTGCTCACCACCCGCGCCTGCGGCGGCGGCTGCGCGTCAGGCGACTGCGCGCGCATCGGCTCGGGGGCCACGCCGGGCTCGTCGCGCGGCGCCAGGCCAAGCTGGGATTCGCGCGGCCGCCGGCTCTGATCATGTTCGCCGCCGCCCTGGTTGCTGGCCTGGGCGAGGAAGTCGGCCTGGGACTGGGTGAGCGGGCTGGTGGTTTCGGTGAGGATCACGTCCAGCGTGGGCGTCACCGGCGCTGCCGCGTCCAGGGTGAATCCCAGGCCAAGCACGAGCAGGCCGTGCAGCAGCAGCGACAGCACCATCGTGGCGCCCAGCCGTTGCTGGTGGCCAACCTGGGGTGGGGGCGGAGCGATCGCGAGCGTCATCCAGGCGCGTGCCTCAGGTGCCGGCCTCGATCGCGGCGAACAGGTCGCCGGCGATGTCCAGCCCGAACTGCGCATCCAGCTCCCGGATGCAGGTGGGGCTGGTGACGTTGACCTCGGTCAGCCAGTCGCCGATCACGTCCAGGCCCACGAACACCATGCCGCGGCGCTTCATCTCCGGGCCCACCTGGGCGGCGATCCAGCGGTCGCGCTCGGTCAGGGGGCGGCCTTCGCCGCGGCCGCCCACCGCGAGGTTGCCGCGGAAATCGTCGCCCTGCGGGATTCGAGCCAGGCAGTAGGGCACGGGCTCGCCCTGGATCAGCAGGATCCGCTTGTCGCCATCGACGATCTCCGGCAGGTAGCGCTGGGCCATCGCCGAGCGCCGGCCGTTGGCGGTCAGCGTTTCCAGGATCACCGCCAGGTTGGGATCGCCGGGACGCGTGCGGAAGATCGAGCGGCCCCCCATGCCGTCCAGCGGCTTGAGCACGGCTTCGCCCTGCTGGGCCACGAATTCCTTCAGTTCGGCGGCGCTGCGCGAGACCAGGGTCGGCGGACAGCACTGCGGGAATTCGAGCGCGGCGAGCTTCTCGTTGAGGTCGCGCAGCCCCTGCGGGTCGTTCACCACTCGTGCGCCGGCGGCCTGGGCCAGTCCGAGGATCAGCGTGTCGTAGATGTACTCCGCATCCACCGGCGGGTCGCGCCGCATCAGGATGACATCGCCGGATCCGAAGGCGCGGCGTGACTGCGGTCCCAGTTCGTACCAGTTGGCGGGGTCGTCACGCACGGAAAGCGACGCCATGCGTCCATGGGCGACGCCGTCCGTCACCGAGAGGCCGCCGGGCAGGACGTAATGCAGGCGGTGCCCACGGCGCTGTGCGGCCAGCAGCATGGCAAAGGTGGAGTCCTTTGCAACGTTGATCGACCCGATCGGATCCATCACGACTACGACATCAAGCGACATGGCGGCGGCATCAGCGGAGGCTGCGGGGATGGCGGGATGTTATCAGCAGCCCGGGGGTGCAAAGCCGTGCGCCAGTCCCGGAAATGCTGGAAAACCGGACCTGCGTGCTTGACAGTGCGGGCAGCGATCGGGATATATGACGCGTTCGCAGCGACGCTGGTTCCCGCGTCGCCGCGCCAGGGGAATTTTTGATGACTGCAGAACAGAAACCGGCCGGCAGCCTCCAGGGCCTCCGGGTCATGGTGATCGACGACTCGAAGACGATCCGCCGAACCGCCGAGACCTTGCTGCGCAGGGAAGGAGCGGAAGTCACCACCGCAGTGGATGGCTTCGAGGCGCTGGCGAAGATCGCCGACCAGCAGCCGCAGATCATCTTCGTCGACATCATGATGCCGCGCCTGGACGGCTACCAGACCTGCGCGCTGATCAAGAACAACCAGCTGTTCAAATCCACGCCGGTGATCATGCTCTCGTCCAAGGACGGCCTGT
>JAAYXJ010000034.1 GCA_012515985.1 Gammaproteobacteria bacterium | reverse complement strand
TACGACCGCAACGCGGGGGACGACGAGATCGAGCCGCTGTGGCGGGCCCGCGCGGTGCTGGTGGAGCACGCGCCCACCGGCGGCCGGGAACAGAGAGGATGAAGCCATGAAGATCGCATATCTGTTGATGTGGGCGGTGCTGGCTGCCACGCCTGCCGGCGCTGCCATTTCCGCGCCCTTGGCCGGGGAGAAGGTCCCGGCCCCGCTGGCCGCCGGTTCAATGCTCCAGGCCGGCCTGGGCATCGTGGCCGACGGCCGTGAGCCGGAGGAAGGACTGCTGGTCCGCGCGCTGACCCCGGGCGGGACCGCCGAGCGCCTGGGTGTTCGCGTGGGCGACCGCCTGGTTGCCGTCAATGGCCAGCGGATCGAGGGCGTGCGGATGACCCACGCGATGCTCGACAGCCTGGCGGCAGCCGCAGACGGGCAGGTGAGGCTGGAACTGCTCCGCGACGGACAGGCGGTGTCCCTGGCAGGGCCTGCCGTCGAGGCTGGGACGGCCGTATCCCAGGGCTGCGGCTGGGTGAGCACCGTCGGGGTGCCGCCGCGGGTGACCCGCAAGATCTTCCCGGCCGCCATCACCCAGATCAATGGTCGCAGCACCCCGCTGGAAGAGCAGAATCGCTACCGCGTGCCCGCGGGACGCAACGTGCTGGTGGTGCAGGAGTTCATCGACCGCCACAGGATCCCGACGGCCGACGTGCGCCGCATCCAGCGCATGCAGGCGCGTGAGAGCGCGCGTGCCTACAAGGTGCTGGTGGTGGACGTGGAGCCGGGAACGCGCTACTCGATTGGCGCGGAACTCATCGAGGAAGGGCTGACGCCGGAGGCGATCCGCGAGAACGCGTTCTGGCAGCCCGTGGTGTGGGAGAGCCGGCCGGAAGCCTGCCGCTGACTCCGGCAGGGGGTTACTCTTGGCAGTTGCGGTGCCGCCGGACCCGGCGGCACCGTTGAGCATTCATTCCGGAGAACCCGATCTTGAAGAAGACCCTGCTTTTCGCCGCGACCAGCCTGGCGCTGGTGTCGTTCGCGGCGCCAGCGGCCGCCCACGACGGGCGCGCCTGCATTGATGATGCCTGCACCGGCCTGGTCCTGTTCGCCGACGATGGCGCCGCCGCCTCGTCCGCTGATGCCGCGGTGATCGCGGCCCCGCGCATGGGCACCTGGGGCATCGACACCGATGGCATGGATCCCAGCGTGTCCCCGGGCGAGGATTTCTTCGCCTACGTGAGCGGCACCTGGGCCGAGAACACCGAGATCCCGTCTGATCGCTCCAGCTACGGCTCGTTCCTGGCGCTGCGCGATCTCTCCGAGGCGCGGGTGCGCCAGCTGGTGGAAAGCTACGAGCTGGGCGACCCGGCCACCGACGGCGACGCCGCCAAGGTGGCGGCGCTGTACCAGGGGTTCATGGACGAGGAAGCCATCGAAGCGCGGGGCGCGCAGCCGCTGGCGCCTTACCTGGATGCCATCCGCGCCGCTTCCAGCAAGGAAGACATCGCGCACCTGATGGGCGCGCAGCACGGCGGGTTCACCCGCAGCTTCTTCAGCGTGGGCGTCTCCGACGACCAGCGCAATCCCGACTATTACACCTTGTACATGAGCCAGTCCGGCCTGGGCCTGGGCGATCGCGAGATGTACCTGCGGGACAACTTCGAGCCGCAGCGCGAGCGCTACGTCCAGTACATCGCCGAGCTGCTGGAGCTGGCCGGCTGGGATGACCCGCAGGCGCATGCCCAGGCCATCATGGAGATGGAAACCCGCATCGCCGAGGCCCACTGGACCCGCGCCGAGAGCCGCGACCGCGACAAGACCTACAACCCGGTCGAAATGGGCGGATTCGACGCCCAGGCGCCGGGTTTCCCGTGGGAGCGCTTCTTCGCCGCCGCGGGCGTCACCCACGCCCCGCAGGTGGTGGTGCGGCAGGACACCGCGATCCCGAAGATGGCCGCCATCTTCGCCGACACGGACCTGGACACGCTCAAGGCCTGGCAGGCGTTCCACACCGTGGACCGCGCGGCGCCGCTGCTTTCGAGCGATTTCGTCAACGCGCACTTCGAGTTCCGCGAGAAATTCCTCTCCGGCCAGCCCGAGCAGCGCGAGCGCTGGAAGCGCGGCGTTTCGTTCGCCGAGTCAGTGATGGGCGAGGCGATCGGCCGCGACTACGTGCAGCTGTACTTCCCGCCCGACGCCAAGGCCAAGATGGACGACCTGGTGGCCAACGTGAAGGCGGCCATGGGTGCGCGGCTGGACCAGCTGGAGTGGATGGGCGACGAGACCAAGGCCGAGGCGCGCGCCAAGCTGGAGAACTTCGGTCTGAAGATCGGCCACCCGGACGAGTGGCGCGATTACAGCGGGCTGGAGATCGTCAACGGCGATACCTTCGGCAACGCCGCGCGTTCGGCGCGCTTCGAGTGGGATTACCGCCGGGCGCGGATCGGCCAGCCTGTCGACAAGGGCGAATGGGCGATGACGCCGCAGACGGTCAACGCCTACTACTCCTCGGTCAAGAATGAAATCGTGTTCCCGGCCGCCATCCTGCAGCCGCCGTTCTTCGATCCGGACGCCGACCCGGCGGTGAATTACGGTGCCATTGGCGGCGTGATCGGGCACGAGATCATCCATGGCTTCGATGACCAAGGCCGCAAGTCCGACGGCCAGGGCCTGCTGCGCGACTGGTGGACCGCAGAGGACGCGGCCAAGTTCGAGGAGCAGGCGGCGAAGCTCGGCGCCCAGTACGAGTCGTACGAGTTCCCCCAGCTGCCCGGCATGCACATCAACGGCCGCACCTCGATGGGTGAGAACATCGGCGACCTGGGCGGCCTGACGATTGCGCTGGAGGCTTACCGCCGCTCGCTCGACGGGCAGGAGGCGCCGGTGATCGACGGCTTCACCGGGGAACAGCGCTTCTTCATGGGCTGGGCCCAGGTGTGGCGGATCCTGTGGCGTGACGATGCGCTGCGCCAGCAGCTGGTCAACGGCACCCATTCGCCGGGCCACATCCGCGCCTTCGCGCCGCTGCGCAACATCGACGCCTGGTACGAGGCGTTCGGCGTGACCGAAGCCGATCCGCTGTGGATCGCGCCGGAAGACCGCGTGCGGATCTGGTGACCCACGCGCCAACCGGAGAAAAGGGAAGGGCGGCCAATGGCCGCCCTTCCTCATTGCCGGATGCCACTTGAGGGCTTGCATCCGGTCAGCCGCGGGCTTCCTCGATGTACGCGTCGATCTCCCGCTCCAGCAGGTGCAGTGGCACCACGCCGGTGAGCAGCACGCGGTTGTGGAATTCCCGCGGATCGAACGCATCGCCCAGCGCGTCGCGGGCCTTGTCGCGCAGACGGATCATCTCCAGCTGGCCGACCTTGTATGACGTGGCCTGGCAGGGCATCACCACGTAGCGGTCGACTTCCGACGGCGCGATGCCGTAGTCGATCGCCTGCTGGCGGGTCCAGCCCTTGGCATGCAGGCCGGTATCGACCACCAGGCGGCGGGCGCGGAACAGCTCGGCGTCAAGCTGGCCCAGCAGACCTTCCGGGTCGCCCTCGTACCAGCCTTCCTCGGCGGCCAGGCGCTCGGCGTACAGGGCCCAGCCTTCGCTGAAGGCGGAGATGCCGCCCAGGGCGCGGGTCTGCCGGAACTTGGGCAGCGCGGTGTTCTCCACTGACAGCGCCACCTGGAAATGATGACCGGGCACCGCCTCGTGGTAGGCCAGCGTCCGCAGGCCGAAATTGGTCATGCGATTCGCCCGCAGCGGCATCTGGTAGACGCCCGGGCGGGAGCCGTCCAGCGGCGGTGCGGTGTAGCTGGCGGCCGCGCTTTCCCAGCGGAACTCCGGGTAGGGCTGTGCGATCACCGGCGTCTTCGGGCGGATGTCGAAGAGCTCGTCGGCGCGGCGCTCGGCGTCACGCATGTAGGTCTCGATGTCCGCCATGATCTGCGCCCGGCCCTCGTCATCGAGGGGGTAGGCGAGGTCCTGCCGCAGCTGGGCGACGCGCTCGTTGACCGTGCCTTCCGTACGCCCGAGCGAGCGCAGGATGGCGTCCATCTCGCCCTCGATGCGCGCGACCTCGGCCAGGCCGAGTTCGTGGATCTGTTCCGCGTCCAGGTCGGTGGAGGTGAAGCGGGCGAGGTGGTAGGCGTAGGCCTCCGCGCCATCTTCGAAGCGCCACAGGCCGGCATCGTCTGTGGCCTGTGGGATTTGCGACCGCAGCACCGCGATGGCATCGCGCCAGGCCGGATAGACTTCATCGGCAACCAGCGTGGTGGCCCGGTCGATGAAGCCGGCGCGGCCGGATTCATCCAGGTCGCCGACGCCGGCCAGTCGCGCCGCGAAGGTGGCCACCAACGGGTTTTCCGCCGGCTCGGGCGCAATGAACTGCTCCATCTGCGAGATGGTGGCTTCGAGGATGAAGCGGGGAGGCAGCACCCCGCGCTCGCCGAGGTCGGAAGCACGCTGCGCCGCCTCGGCCATGCGCGTCCTGAACTGTCCCAGCCGGGCGATGTAGTTGTCCGCGTCCTGGCGGCTGTTGACCGGGTGCACCACGGTCATCAGGTTGGGAAGGCCCACGTTGGCACCGCCGAACTGGTTGAGCGGGAACTGCAGGTGGCTGAAGCGTTCGCCGTCCACGATCACCTGCAGCTGCCAGGCCATCAGTTCGGCCGATACGCGCTGGGTGTCGTCCATCCCGGCCAGGTCGAACCGGGCGAGCTGCTCCAAGCCCTGGCGCGCCATTTCCACGGTTTCGCGCTGGAAATCCTCGGTCATCGGGGTGAGGTGGCGGTCCATCTCCGCCTGCCGTTCGTCGTCGAAATAGCGGCTGGCCGTGGCCGAGGACGGCCTGCGCAGCATCCACTCGTCGCTGAAGGTCTCGAAGAACGCGCCGACGTCCGTGGTCGCCTGCCCGGTGCTCGCGGCGCGGGAATTGTCCGCGGCTCCGGACGGCGACGCGCCGCAGGCGGTCAGCACGGCGGCGGTGACCGCTGCAGACAGCAGCAGGCGCAGCGGACGGGTGGCGGGGAGACCGGTCTTGGTCATGGGCAGGAGGCTCCGGGACATGAAAGCACCGAAGTCTAGTCGGGCATCGGCGACCGGCGAGCGTGCCGATGGTTGGCCGCCTCCGCTGCTAAGGCAGGGTGATCTTCACGTGGGCGGTGCGCTCGGGCATCTGCACCACGTTGTCGAACGCAGCCAGCTGGCGATCGGTCTGACTGCCGAACCACGCGTTGAGACCGAAGTAGCCAACAAGCCCGAAGCCGGCCACCAGCACCGCCGGCAGCCACAGCGGCACCACCCGCCGCAGCGTATGCCGGACCGTGTCGGGCGGAGCCCAGTGCGGCGCGAAACCTGTGCGCTTGCCCTTGAGATAGACGATCTCATCACCCAGGCGGGCGGTGAGGTAGCCCAGCTTCTCCGGCCCTTCCAGGCGGTACTTGCCCTCGAATCCCAGCAGCAGGCAGTAGTGGTACACCTCCAGCGAAGGCAGCCGGGGCGCACCCTGTGCACGCAGTTCCTCCAGCTGGTCGAAAAAGTGCTCGCCGGCAAGGTGGTCGCCGAACAGTCGCAGCTGCAGGGGCTGCAGTTCCCAGTGATCTCGCAGTGGCGACGGCTGGCTGAGGATCGCCTCGTCCATTGCGGCGCAGAACGCGTATTTGGCCGCGTACACGTCTTCGGACGCGATACCCATCTTGACCGCGCCGCGCTCCACGCCATCGAGGAACCGCTGCACCGCCTGGACGAAGGCTTCCGCGCTTGAGGGCAGCTGGCCGCGCTTGACGAGCAACAGCAGGTAGAAGCCGTCGGACATGAGGTCCGCCAGGCTGCGCGGGGCCGGCGTGCCGGCGGCGGGCGCGGCCGCCATCTGCGGCGTCAGCGAGGGCATGGAGCCCGGGACTGGAGGCATGCTGGTATTCATGGCGCCACCGCGATCAGTTCAAGCTTGAGTTCGCGCACGCCGCCCGGGACGTAGATCATCATCGACTGGGCCTTGAGCATGCGCTCGTACAGCGGGCCTCGCGGCTCCACCGAGAAATAGTGGCTGCCGGGCCGGACCGGGATCGCCGCCGGCACCTGGGCCGCATGCACCAGCTTGACGCCGGGCAGGGCCGAGAGCACGCATTTCTCCACGTCGTCCGGCGCCCCGACCTTGAAGCGCACCGGGACCGTCTGGATCAGCTCCTGCGCGGGCATGTCCGCGGCCACCCCCAGGTAGAACGCGCAGTTCCCGTCGATGCGCTGCGAGTCGATCCGGCCCACGTGGAAGGACGGTTTCACCTCCTGCAGCGCGATCTGGAAATAGCGCGCGGAAATCACCGTGTCGAGCAGCTCGCGGATCATGTCGAACAGCTGGTCGAAGCCGGCCTCCGGCGCCGCGTGCTCGTACCGTGGCAGGTCCGATGGCGCGTAGGCCTTGGAGAACGTCAGCAGCCCCCCGGCCAGCCTCAGCAGTTCCTGGTGCAGGCGCTCGGGATGCAGGCCGGCGTGATGGAAAAGGTGCGAGAGCGTGGCAAACGCCGACGTGGCCGTATGCAGCAGCCAGAACGAGGCGATGTCGCCGGAGCGGAACTCGATGATGTGCGCCGACTGCTGCCGGTGCACGCCATACAGGGCGTCCACCTTGGCCTGCAGCGAGTCCAGCAGCCCGCGCAGCTGCTGCATCAGGCGCGATGACGCGCCCACATGCAGTGCAGGCGCAATAAACGCGTCGTCCAGCTCAAAGCCGCCCGTGGAGGTGCGCCGCACGCGGGCGACCGGGATGCTGACATGGGCATCGCGGGGCTGGTCTTCGGTGAGCAGGCGCACCGCCTTGCCCAGGAAGGACAGCTCGGCCTCGGCGGCATCGGTGAACAGATCAGGCGTGGACTGGTT
>JAAYXJ010000215.1 GCA_012515985.1 Gammaproteobacteria bacterium | reverse complement strand
TTGCGGGCGGTGCCGGCCATCGCGCCGCGTTCGGCCGCAGCCGCCGCGCCGCTGCGGAACCACCACTGCGCGTTTTCGCCGTCCGGCCGCACGATCTGCGGCACCTGCACGGTCGGGGTGGAGGTGGGGGCCGGTGGCGCGGCCGGGCCGGCATCGTGCGCGGGCGTGGCGCAGGCGGCGAGCAGGGTGGCGAGGCAGCAGGCGACGGGAAGGCGCATGGGATCCTGACGGTTTGGTGAACGCAGCATTATGCCGGCGTAATTGTTCTTCTGTGTTGCAGCCGGGGGACGCTGCGCCTGCGTCAGGCGGGTTACTGTGGCCCGTTCAGCGTATTGAGAGGTTGGGCAATGATCGCCTGGTGGTTCCGGATTCCGTTCTGGCAGCGCGTGGCCGCGGGCTTCGTGCTGGGCGCGCTCGTGGGCTGGGCCATGGGCCCGGCGGCCGGGACCTGGCTGCAGCCGCTGGGCACCCTGTACGTCAACCTCATCCGCATGATCGCGGTGCCGCTGGTGTTCTTCGCGGTGGTCAACGCGGTGTCCGCCCTGCACGGTCAGCAGCGCATGGCGCAGCTTGGCGGCCGCACCTTCGGCTGGTTCGCGCTGACGGCGGTGCTCGCCGTGGGCGTGGCGTTCGCTGTGTCTTCGGTGATCAGCCTGGGCCACGGCGTGGACCTGCTGCCGCCGGACGATTACGTCCCCCGCGAGGTGCCGACCCCGGTGCAGGTGGTGCTCGACATCGTGCCCACCAACCCGTTCGCGGCGCTGGCGGAGGGCCGGATCCTGCAGGTGATCTTCTTCGCCGGCCTGCTGGGCTTCGCCCTGGTCAAGCTCGGCGACCGCACCGCGGAGCTGCGCAGGATCGTCGGGCAGGGCAGCGAGGCGATGATCCAGGTGACCCGCTTCGTGCTCGAGGTCACCCCGATCGGCACTTTCGGCCTGATCGGCGCGCTGGTGGGCACCTACGGCTTCGGACAGCTGCTGCCGCTGGGCAACTTCGTGATCGCCATCTACGTCGCCTGCGCGCTGCACATCGTGTTCGTCTACGGCGGCCTGCTGCTGGCGCACGGCCTCAACCCGCTGAAGTTCTTCCGCGGCGCCGCGCCGGGCATGCAGGTGGCGTTTGCCAGCTCGTCCAGCTTCGCCTCTCTGCCGGTGGCGCTGCGCAGCGTCACCCACAACCTGGGCGTGGACAAGGACTACGCCGCCTTCGCCGTGCCCCTGGGCGCGAGCATCAAGATGGACGGCTGTGGCGCGATCTTCCCAGCCATGGCGGCGGTGTTCGCGGCGCAGTACTACGGGATCGAGCTGAGCGCCGCGCAGTACATGATCATCCTGCTGGCCTCGGTGCTGGGCAGCTTCGGCACCGCCGGCGTCCCCGGCACCGCTGTGGTGATGGCCACCGTGGTCCTCAGCGCCGCCGGGCTGCCGCTGCAGGTGCTGGGCATCCTGCTGGCGATCGACCGCATCCTGGACATGATGCGCACCATGACCAACGTGACCGGACAGATGCTGGTGCCGGTGCTGGTGGCCAAGGAAACCGGGCTGCTGGATCGCGCGGCCTACGAGCGGGCCTCAAGCAACATCGGGCTGGAAAGCGCCGCCGAATCGGATTAGGGCGCTCAGGCGCCCGCCTGGCGGCGGCGCACCACCAGCATCACCTGGCCGATCACCGCCGTGAGCAGGATCAGCGAGTTGGTGACGATGAAGACCCAGTTGTCCAGCATCCAGCTGTAGACGATGAAGCCCACGGACGCCGCCATCTGGCCGGCGAACAGCCAGCGCGAGACGCCCTTGGCGTCCTTGTCGCGCCACTGGGTGATGATCTGGCGGGTGAGGGTGGCGAGCAGGATGGCCGAGGCCGTCCAGCCGACGATGTCGGGGTTCATCGGGCGCGGCTTGCGTGGGGCGGTGGCGGATCATCCATCGCGCCCCGTGGCCGGCGGGTGAATGCGAGCCGGCGCGCCAACATGGCTCTCACCGGCGCGGTGCTTGAATGCGGCTACCCCCACATGGAAGCCAAGAGATGACCGACCACCGCGAGCTTGAAGAGAAGTTCTGGGACGCCCTGGAGAAGGACCGCACCGTGATGCTTGGGCTGGACGGCCAGGAAGACGGCCACGCCCGCCCGATGACCGCACTCAGCGAAGACCGCCGCTCGCCGATCTGGTTTTTCACCGCCGCCGACAACGTGCTGGTGCAGCAGCTGGGAGAGGGCAGCGGGCGTGCGATCGCCGGTTTCGCCTCCAAGGGCCACGATCTGTTCGCAAGCATCCGCGGCAGCCTGCGGGTGGACACCGACCGCGCGGTCGTGGACCGGCTGTGGAACCGGTTCGTCGCTGCCTGGTATGACGGCAAGGACGACCCCAAGCTCCGCCTGCTGCGGCTCGACGCCGAGGACGCCGAGGTGTGGATGGACGCCAACAGCATGGTTGCGGGCGTCAAGATGCTGCTGGGCGTCGACCCGAAGAAGGACTATCGCGACAAGGTCGGCCAGGTCGACCTGCGCTGAGCGTGCCCTGATGGCCCGGGACCTGGTGGTGCACACGCCGGAAGGCCTGTATTGCCCGCCCGGCGATTTCCACATCGATCCCTGGCGCCCGGTGCCGCGCGCGGTGATCACCCACGGCCACGGGGACCACGCGCGCACCGGCATGGGCACCTACCACGTGGCGGCCGAGGGGCTGCCGGTGCTGCAGTGGCGCCTGGGCGAGCAGGACTATCGGGTGCACGCGCTGGGAGAGCGCGTGCGGATCGGCGCTGCGCTGGTCTCCTTCCACCCGGCCGGGCACGTGCTCGGGTCCACCCAGGTGCGGATCGAGGTGGACGGCGAGGTGTGGGTGGCGTCCGGCGACTACAAGCGCGATCCGGATCCGACCTGCCTGCCGTTCGAGGTCGTGCCCTGCGATGTGTTCATCACCGAGTGCACCTTCGGCCTGCCGGTGTACCGCTGGCCGCCGGCCGCCGATGTTGCCCGCGACATTGAGGCCTGGCGCGAGGAGTGCGCGGCCAACGGTGAAGCAGCGATCCTCTACTGCTACGCCCTGGGCAAGGCGCAGCGGGTGCTGGCCGAACTGATGGCGCATACGGACCGGCCGGCCTACGTGCACGGCGCCATCGATGCGGGCGTGCAGGTTTACCGCCAGGCCGGCGTGTCGATGCTCGACACCCTGCGCGTGGCCGACGAGGCGCGCGGCACCGATTTTGCCGGCGAGCTGGTGATCGCGCCGCCGTCGGCCGCCGGCAGTCCCTGGATCCGGCGTTTCCGCCGTGCCCAGCAGGGCTTCGCCTCCGGCTGGATGCGGATCCGCGGCAACCGGCGGCGCCGCAACTACGATCGCGGTTTCGTGGTCTCCGACCATGCCGACTGGCCTTCGCTGCTGCGCACGGTGGAGGAGACGGAGGCGCGCCGGGTCATCGCCACCCATGGCGACACCGGGGCGCTGGTGCGGATGCTCAACGAATCGGGCATCGAGACCGGCGTATTCGCCACCAGCTACGGCGAGGACGACTGATGCGCCGGTTCGCCGCCCTCTATGAGCGCTTGGACCGCAGCACCGGTACCACCGACAAGCGGCAGGCCTTGGTGGATTACTTCAGTGCCGCGCCGCCGGCCGATGCCGCTTGGGCGCTGTGGCTGCTGGCGGGCGGAAAGATCGGCGGCGCGCGCTCGAAGATCGCCGGAACGGGGGAACTGCGCACCTGGATCGGCGAGGAGACCGGGTATCCCGCGTGGCTGGTCGAAGCCTGCCACCACCAGGTGGGTGACCTGGCCGAAACCCTGGCACTGCTGCTTGACGATCCTCCGCCCGAAAGGGAAGCGGCGGACACCGGCCTGGCGCAGTGGGTGGAGCAGCGCCTGGCGCCGGTGGCCAACGCGGCGCCGGAACTGCGCCGCGAGGTGGTCGTGCAGGCCTGGCGCAGCCTCGCCTTCCGCGAGCGCCTGGCCTTCAACAAACTGCTGACCGGCGCACTGCGGGTGGGCGTCTCGCAGGGACTGGTGCAGCAGGCGCTCGCACAGATGTCGGGCGTGGACATCGCCCTGATCGCGCAGCGGATGCTCGGGCGCTGGACGCCAAGCGCGCAGTTCCTGGAACGCCTGCTGTCGGACCAGCCGCAGCCGGGCGATGCCGCGCTGCCGTACCCGTTCTTCCTCGCCTCTCCCCTGGAAGCGGAGCCGGAAACCCTGGGCAAGATCGACGACTGGCTGCTGGAGTGGAAGTGGGACGGCATCCGCCTGCAGCTGATCCGCCGCGGCGGGGAGGTGGCGCTGTGGTCGCGGGGCGAGGAGCGCATGGATGGACGCTTCCCCGAGATCGAGGCGGCCGCCGCTCAGCTGCGGCGCGAGTGCGTGATCGACGGCGAGCTGATGGCCTGGCAGCCGGGCGAATCCGCGCCGATGCCGTTCAGCGCGCTGCAGACCCGCATCCAGCGGCTGAAGCCCGGCCCGAAGTCGCTGGCCGCTGCGCCCGCGCGCGTGCTCGCCTATGACCTGCTGGAGCTGGATGGCGAGGACTTGCGCGCGCGTTCGTTGCAGGAGCGGCGGAAGATGCTCGCCGGATTGCTCGGTACCCAGTCCGTGCCCGAAGGCGAGGACGTGCCGCGGATAGTGCTTTCGCCCATGGTCGAAGCGGACAGCTGGGAGCGGGCGGCGGAGCTTCGCGAAGGGTCGCGCGAGCTTGGTGTGGAGGGCCTGATGCTCAAGCGCGTCGATTCTCCGTACCGCCATGGCCGCAAGCGCGGGGACTGGTGGAAGTGGAAGGTGGACCCGCTGACCATCGACGCAGTGCTGATCTACGCGCAGTCCGGCAGCGGGCGCCGCAGCACGCTGTTCACCGACTACACCTTCGGCCTGTGGGACGGCGACGCGCTGGTCCCGGTGGCCAAGGCCTACTCCGG
>JAAYXJ010000033.1 GCA_012515985.1 Gammaproteobacteria bacterium | reverse complement strand
GCGCTGGCGATCTGCTGCATCATGATCGTCTTGCCGGCCTTGGGCGGGGACACGATCAGCGAGCGCTGGCCCTTGCCCTGCGGCGCCATCAGGTCGAGGATGCGGCCGGTGATGTCCTCGCTGGAACCGTCGCCGCGCTCGAGCTTGAAGCGCTCGCGCGGGAACAGCGGGGTCAGGTTCTCGAACAGCACCTTGCCCTTGCTGGCCTCCAGCGGCTCCTCGTTGATGGTGTCGATGGTGGCCAGGGCGAAGTAGCGCTCGCCGTCCTTCGGCCAGCGGATCCGGCCCGAGAGGTGGTCGCCGGTGCGCAGGTTGAAGCGGCGGATCTGGCTCGGGCTGATGTAGACGTCGTCGGGGCCGGCGAGATAGGACGCCTCGGCGGCGCGCAGGAAACCGAAGCCGTCCGGCAGGATCTCCAGCACGCCGTCGGCCACCACGCCGTCACCGTGGCGGGTGAGCACCTTGAGCAGGTGGAAGATCACGTCCTGCTTGCGGGCACGGGCCACGCCTTCGTGGATCTGCAGCTGCTCGGCGATGTCCATCAGCTGGTGCGCCGGCATGCCCTTCAGGTCGCTCAGCGAGTACTGCGGGAAGCCCTCGGGGACGTTGGGCGGCGGCAGGCGCTGGCCCTGGTCGTTGCCGTCCTGGGGCAGGCCGTCGTCGCGGCCGCGGCCGCCGCGGTCGCGGCGGTTGCGGAAGCGGTCGCGGCGCCCCTGGCGGCCACCGCCGCCGTCGCGCTGCTGCTGCTGGTCGCCGCGCTGCTGCTGTGGCTGGTCGCCCCCGCGCTGCTGCTCGCCCTGCTGCTGCTGTTGCTGTTGCTGTTGTCCGCCGCCCTTGTCGCCGTCGCTTTCACGGCCGCCGGCTTCGGCGGC
Organism: Gammaproteobacteria bacterium; assembly: GCA_012515985.1. Classification (GTDB taxonomy): domain Bacteria; phylum Pseudomonadota; class Gammaproteobacteria; order Xanthomonadales; family Xanthomonadaceae; genus Luteimonas. The sequence goes on along the minus strand of JAAYXJ010000033.1, from coordinate 8,528 downwards.
GGGCGCGAGCGCATCGCCGTGCTTCTTCGCGGGTTCGGCCGAAGGCTTGGCGGACTCGGCGGCAGGTGCGGCCTGGGACTGCTCCGCGGCGGGCGCGGACTCCGCCTGCGCCGGCGCGTCGGCCTTCACGGCCTTGCCGGCGGTCTTCTTGGTGGCGCGCTTGCGCACGCGGGGCTCGGCGGTTCCGCCGGAATCGGAAGTGTTGTCAGACAAGTGTTTTTCCTCGCTTGCTGCGAGCGCCCGCAGGGGCGGGCAGGGGGTGGGAAGGATGGTCCTTCAAGAAGGGTGCGGCGGGAAAACCCACGCCGGATCACAGTCAAAGCTAGCACTGCGCCGCGCTGGCGACAAGCTGTGCGGGGTGAAAACCGTCCGGACCGGGTTGCGGTGGACGCGCGGGGTGGGGTTTACGGTGACCGCGGGATCGCGTGACTTGCGGGGCGTCGGGGCGCAGCCCCGGCCTGCGGGGGGGCGGCTCGTGACCGCCGCCCCGGCGGAACCAATTCCGCAGGGCGCCCTCAGAGCGCCTGGTCGATCATCTTGGCCAGCTGCGGCTTGCCGACCGCGCCGACCTGGGTGGCCTGGACCTGGCCGTCCTTGAACAGCAGCAGCATGGGGATCGAGCGCACGTGGTATTTCAGCGCCGTGGCCTGGTTCTGGTCGATGTCGACCTTGACCACCTTGGCCCTGCCGTCGTATTCCTCGGCCAGCTCGTCCAGCGCCGGAGCGATCATCCGGCACGGGCCGCACCACGGCGCCCAGAAATCGACCAGCACCGGCTCGTCGGACTGCAGCACGGTGGCCTCGAATTCTGCGTCGGTGGTGTGGATGACCTTCTCGCTCACGGGTTTCTCCTGAATGATGGAGGGCGCCCGCGGATGTGGCGGGCGCCACGTACTGTTAAACTGGGGTGTTTTCCGGCCAGATCAAGGCCCGTCTCCGGCCCGACCGATGTCCATCCGGGTCCCGGCAGTCTGCGACGCGGACGCCCTCTCGCGCAACCACGCGCATCGCAACGAAGCATTCCCAACGCATGAGCGACAAACCCCTAACCGACGTTCCATTTTCCGAATTCGACCTGCATCCGCAGCTGCTCGCAGGCCTTGAAGCCGCCGGCTTCGTGCGCTGCACGCCGATCCAGGCCATGACCCTGCCGGTGGCGCTGCCCGGGGGTGATGTCGCCGGCCAGGCCCAGACCGGCACCGGCAAGACCCTGGCCTTCCTGGTGGCGGTGATCAACCGCCTGCTGACCCGCCCGGCGCTGGCCGACCGCAAGCCCGGCGACCCGCGCGCGCTGATCCTGGCGCCCACCCGCGAGCTGGCGATCCAGATCCACAAGGACGCGGTGAAACTCGGCCCGGACCTGGGCCTGAAGTTCGCCCTGGTCTACGGCGGCGTGGATTACGACAAGCAGCGTTCCCTGCTGCAGGACGGCGTGGACATCATCATCGCCACCCCGGGGCGGCTGATCGACTACGTCAAGCAGCACAAGGTGGTCAGCCTGCACGCCTGCGAAGTGTGCGTGCTGGACGAAGCCGACCGCATGTTCGACCTGGGCTTCATCAAGGACATCCGCTTCCTGCTGCGCCGGATGCCCGCGCGCACCGAGCGCCAGACCCTGCTGTACTCGGCCACGCTCAGCCACCGCGTGCTGGAGCTGGCCTACGAGCACATGAACGAGCCGCAGAAGCTGGTGGTGGAGACCGAATCCATCACCGCTGCGCGGGTGCGCCAGAAGATGTACTACCCGGCCGACGAGGAGAAGCTGCCGCTGCTGCTCGGGCTGCTCTCGCGCAACCAGGGCGCGCGCACCATGGTGTTCGTCAACACCAAGGTGTTCGTGGAGCGGGTGGCCAGGGCGCTGGAGCGCGCCGGCTACCGCGTGGGCGTGCTCTCGGGCGATGTGCCGCAGAAGAAGCGCGAGACGCTGCTCAAGCGGTTCCAGGCCGGCCAGCTCGAGATCCTGGTGGCGACCGACGTAGCCGCCCGCGGCCTGCACATCGACGGCGTGGAGTTCGTCTTCAACTACGACCTTCCGTTCGATCCCGAGGACTACGTGCACCGCATCGGCCGCACCGCGCGCCTGGGCAAGGAAGGCGACGCGATCAGCTTTGCCTGCGAGCGCTACGCCGTGGGCCTGCCGGACATCGAGGCCTTCATCGAGCAGAAGATCCCCTCCGAGCCGGTGACGGCCGAGCTGCTCAAGCCGCTGCCGCGCAAGCCGCGTGAGGGCGGGGAGACCGACGCCGCCGAGGGTGAGAGCGTGGGCGAGATCTTCCGCGAGGCGCGCGAGCAGCGCGCCGCCGAGGATGCGCGCCGCGGTGGCGGCCGTTCCGGTGGCGGCCGCCGCGAAGGTGGCCGCGGCCGCCGGGATGGCGCAGGCGGCGAGCGCCGCGGGCGCGGCCCGCGCAGCGACCGCGCCGAGGGCGCCGGTCAGCCCGGGCAGGGCCAGGACGAAGCCCAGGTGGATGCGGCCGGCCAGGGCGCGGAACAGGCGCCGGCGTCCGCTGCCGGTGGTGCCCCTGACGGCGATGCGCCCCGTCCTCCGCGCCGGCGTCGCCGCCGCCGCGGCGGTGCCCAGCGCCAGGCGCAGGGCGAAGGCCGCCAGGACCAGGGGCAGGACGGCAACGGCCAGGGCGATGCCCGGGCCGGGACCGGTGCGCAGGACAGCCAGCCCGCCGGCCCCCAAGACGATGCCGATCGGCCGTCGCGCAAGCGCCGCCGCCGCCGCGGGGGCCGGCGCGTGAACGGTGCCGAGGGCGCGCCGCAGGCCGAAGGCAATCGTCAGGAAGGCGACGGCCGGCAGGCCCGCGTCGAGCGCGATAACCCAAGCCAGGCGCGTCGCCCGCGCAATGATTCCGGCGGCGCCGCCTCCGGAACCGCCCGGGCCGAGCCGAAGCCGAAGGCCCCGCGCCATGTCCCGGCCAAGGCCGCGACTGCTGCCCCCACGCCAGCGGATTCCGGCGGCCTGATCTCGCGCATCGGCCGCGGCCTGCGCAAGCTCGTCTCGCGCGACCCGGCGTGACCTCCCGCCGGCTGCCTCCTGCAGCCGGCCCGCGGCCCGTCCCCGGAGCGCAACTCCGCTAAGCTTCCCGGGTGTCCCCCAACCACGCCACCCGATGAGCGTCCTGCGCTTCGACAACGTCAGCAAGCAATACCCCGGCGGCCAAGCGGCGCTCTCGGAAGTCAGCTTCGACGTCGGCGAAGGGGAGATGCTCTTCATCACCGGCCACTCCGGCGCCGGCAAGAGCACGCTGCTGCGGCTGGTGCACCTGGCCGAGCGTCCCAGCCGCGGCGCGGTCCTGTTCGGCGAACGCAACCTGGCCCGCGTGCGCGGGCGCAAGGTGGCCCTGCACCGGCGCGATGTGGGCGTGGTGTTCCAGGACCACCGGCTGCTGACCGACCGGAGCGTGTTCGAGAACGTGTCCCTGCCCCTGATCCTGCGCGGCATGCGCCGCGGCGAGATCGCCCGGCGCGTGCGCAGCGCGCTCGAGCGCCTGGGCCTGGGCGCCCGCGAGCGCGCCCTGCCCACGGAGCTGTCGGCCGGCGAGCAGCAGCGCGTGGGCATTGCCCGCGCCATCGTCGGCGAGCCGCGCCTGCTGGTGGCCGACGAGCCCACCGGCAACCTCGACCCCACTCTGGCGGCGGAGATCATGGCGCTGTTCGAGTCGCTGCCCGGCCGCGGCACCAGCGTGCTGGTGGCCAGCCACGACCTGCCGCTGGTCAAGCGCATGAAGAAGCGCGTGCTGGTGCTCGATCACGGCCGGCTGGTGGATGACATCGCCCCGGAGGAGCTGGCCGATGAGTGAGCAGCCTGCCGCCGCCCCGGCAGCCCCGCGTTCGGGCCTGGGCACCTGGGGCGACCACCATCTCTACAGCTTCGTCTCCAGCCTGGGCCGGGTGTTCCGCCGCCCGTGGGCCACGGCGCTGACCATCGGCGTGATGGCGGTGGCGCTGGCCCTGCCGCTGGGCCTGTGGCTGGTGCTGGACAACGTGTCGCGGCTTTCCGGCAGCGTGCAGCAGTCGCGCGAGATCAGCGTGTTCCTGCAGCCGGAGATCGGCGTGCCCGAGGCGCAGGCGCTCGCGGCAACGCTGGGCGGCCGCGACGACGTGGCGTCGGTGGAGCTGCGCACCCCGGAGCAGGGCTTGGCCGAACTGCGCGAGCGCGGCGGGCTGGGCGAGGCGATCGATGCCGTGGGCGCGAACCCGCTGCCAGTGCTGCTGCTGGTGGTCCCGGCCGGCGACGAGATCGCGCTGGCCGGCACCCTGCGCGCGCTGCCGGAAGCCTCGCTGGTGCAGCACGACGCCGAATGGCGCCAGCGCCTGGATGACTGGCTGCGTTTCGGCGCCCGCCTGGTGCTGGTGCTGGGCGCGCTGCTGGGCTTGGGGGCGCTGCTGGTGGTGGGCAATACCGTGCGCCTGGACATCCAGGCCCGCCGCGAGGAGATCGGCGTGCTGCAGCTGCTGGGCGCCACCGACGGCTTCATCCGCCGCCCGTTCCTGTACCTGGGGGCGTGGTACGGGCTGGCCTCGGGGGCGCTGGCCCTGGTGGTGCTGGGCCTGGTCGGCCTGGCGCTGCGCGAGCCCGTGGCGGAGCTGGCGGCCAGCTATGGCAGCGGTTTCGCGCTGCAGGGTTTCTCCCTCGTGCACGTGCTGGCGGTGCTGGCCGGTGCCGGGGTGCTCGGCTGGCTGGGCGCCAGCGTGGTGACCGGGCACTTCCTGCGCCAGACGCGACCGGTGGATACCTGAGGCGATGGGCGTTTCCGATCCCCACAGCCTGCGCCACGTGGCCAGCGATTCGCCGCGCATCATGGTGGTGGACGGCTCCCGCCTGGTGCGGCGGCTGATCGGCGACGTGCTGCGCGCGGAGCTGGCCAATGTGGAGGTGGTGGAGTGCGAAGGGCTGGCCGCGGCCCGGGCCGCGGTGGAGGCGGCGCCGGTGGACCTGGTGACCACCTCGCTGGTGCTGCCCGACGGCGACGGCATGCAGCTGGCGCGCGGCGTGCGCGAGGCCGCGGGCCAGCGCTATGTGCCGGTGATCGTGGTCTCTGGCGAGGCGCAGTCGCACCTGGAGATGCGCCGCTTCACCGAGGACGTGACCGATTATTTCGACAAGGCCCAGGGCCACGCGGCGCTGGCCACCTTCATCCGCGGCTACGTGATGCCCGAACCCGTCCCCGGTGCGCGGGTGCTGTACGTGGAGGACAGCCGCACCGTGGCCCTGGCCACCCGGCGCTGGCTGCAGGCGCGGCAGATGGAGGTCACCCACGTGCTCACCGCGGAGGAGGGGCTGGCGTACCTGCGCGAGCGTGCCGGCGGCGACGATGCGCCGGGGACCGACCTGCTGCTGACCGACGTGTACCTCAAGGGGGAAATGAGCGGCCGCGACCTGCTGCAGGCCGTGCGCGGCGAGCTCGGCTACGGCAAGCGCCGGCTCCCGGTGCTGGTGATGACCGGTGACGACAACCGCATCAACCAGATGGCGCTGCTGCGCGAGGGCGCCAACGACCTGGTGCTCAAGCCGATCGAGGAGCGCCTGCTCGTGACCAAGGCCCTGTTCCAGCTGCGGCTGTCGAAACTTCGCCCCTGACATCCTGCGGATCATGGCCGACGACCACATCAAGCTCGAACCATCGTGGAAGGCGCGGGTGGGCGACTACCTGCTGCGGCCGGAGATGCGCGAGCTGTCTGCTTTCCTGCGCGCGCGCGTCGCCGCCGGCGCGCGGATCTTCCCGCCGGCGCGCAACATCTTCGCCGCCTTTGACGCGACCCCGTTCGACCAGGTCAAGGTGGTGATCCTGGGCCAGGACCCCTACCACGGGCCGGGGCAGGCGCACGGCCTGTGTTTCTCGGTGCAGCCGGGGGTCCCGGTGCCGCCGTCGCTGCTGAACATGTTCAAGGAGCTGGAGCGCGACCTCGGCATCCCGCGACCGGACCACGGCTGCCTGCTGCCCTGGGCCCGCCAGGGCGTGCTGCTGATCAACGCGGTGCTCACCGTGGAGCAGGGGCGGCCCGGCTCGCACCAGGGCAAGGGCTGGGAGGGTTTCACCGACCACGTGGTGGAGGCGCTGGACCGCGAGCGCGAGGGCCTGGTGTTCATGCTCTGGGGGAGCTACGCGCAGAAGAAGGGCCGCATCGTGGACCCCCGCAGGCACCGGGTGCTGCGTACCACGCATCCTTCACCGCTGTCGGCGCACCGTGGCTTCCTTGGCAGCGGCCATTTCTCCGCCGCCAACGAGTACCTGGCGCGGCGTGGGATGGCGCCGGTCGACTGGTCGCTGCCGCCCCGCCACGCGCTTGGAATCGATTGAAAATCAATCACTTGCGAATGCGCCCGTTCCAGTCGATGAACACTGGGAACTTAACGACCCCGTTAGCAGTCACAGGTGAAGACTGCTAAAATAGGCCCATGACACAGACCATGACTTCCCAAGCCCTGGTTTCAAACAGCCTGCCGGTGCCCAGCCCGATCGGCTCGCTCGACGCCTACATCGGCGCCGTCTACCAGATCCCCGTCCTCTCCGCCGAGGAGGAGCAGGCGCTCGCGCGCCGCTACCGCGACGAGGAAGACCTGGAGGCCGCCCAGGAGCTGGTCCATTCCCACCTGCGCTTCGTGGTCCACGTGGCCCGCGGCTACATGGGGTATGGCCTGCCGCTCGGCGACCTCATCCAGGAGGGCAACATCGGCCTGATGAAGGCGGTCAAGCGCTTCGACCCGTCCGTGGGCGTGCGCCTGGTCTCCTTCGCCGTGCACTGGATCCGCGCCGAGATGCACGAGTTCATCCTCAAGAACTGGCGCATCGTCAAGGTGGCCACCACCAAGGCGCAGCGCAAGCTGTTCTTCAACCTGCGCAGCAGCAAGAAGCGGCTGGGCTGGATGAATGCCGAGGAGGTGAGCACCATCGCCCAGGAGCTCAACGTGCCCGAGCACGAGGTGCTGGAGATGGAGTCGCGCCTGTCCGGCCGCGACATCGGCTTCGATGCACCGGTGGACGATGACGACGAGCGGGTCCCGCCGGCGCCGTCCGCGTTCCTGGTGTCCGACGAAGGGGATCCCGCGATTGCCTATGAGCGCGAGGATCGCCAGGACCATCGCCTGGAGCTGCTGCGCGAAGGCCTTTCGGAGCTGGACGAGCGCTCGCGCGACATCATCCAGCGGCGCTGGCTCAACCCCGACAGCAAGGACACGCTGCAGGTGCTGGCCGACGAGTACGGCGTCTCCGCCGAGCGCATCCGCCAGGTGGAGGCCAACGCGCTTAAGAAGATGCGCGCCATGATCGCGGCCTGACCGCATCCACCAGGCAGCAACCACGCAACGGCCCGGCAACCCCGGGCCGTTTTTTGTGCAGGAGTGCGCGATCCGCGCGCGCCCTCACCAGTTGAAGAGCACCAGGCTCAGGGCCATCATCGCCATGCCCACCACCAGCCCGTACACGGTCTCGTGGCCCTTGGCGTAGCGCTTGGCTGCCGGCAGCAGCTCGTCCAGCGCCAGGAACACCATCACCCCGGCAATCACCCCGAACACCGCGCCGAACAGCGCGTCGGACATGTACGGTCCCAGCACCACGTAGCCGACCAGCGCGCCCAGCGGCTCGGCCAGGCCCGACAGCATGCATGCCGCGAAGGCGTAACCCTTGTTGCCGGTGGCGTAGTACACGGGCACCGCGATCGCGATGCCTTCGGGCACGTTGTGGATGGCGATGGCAAATGCCAGCGCCAGGCCCACGGTCGGGTCGGACAGGGTGGCGAAGAACGTCGCCAGGCCCTCGGGAAAGTTGTGGGCGGTGATCGCCGCCGCGGTCAGCAGGCCCACGCGCTTGATGTATTCGCGGTTGTGCTGGCGGAAGAACGGGTCGTCGGTTTCCAGGCGCTGGTGCGGGTTGGGGATCAGCCGGTCGATCAGCACGATCAGCAGCACGCCGCCGAGGAAGGCGAAGGTGCCGTAGGAGAAGCCGCGCTCGCCGTAGTCCAGCGAGAAGGCATCCACCGACTTGCCCAGGATGTCGGTGAGCGAGACGTACACCATGGCGCCGGCGGCAAACGCCAGGCCGAAGGCCAGCATGCGCGCGTTCGGTGCCTTGGTGGTGAACACCAGCAGCCCGCCCAGGCCGGTGGCCAGGCCGGCGAGGGTGGTCACCATCAGGGCGAACAGGACGTCGGGAGTGAAGATTTCGGACATGCCGGGCCAGTTCGGGGACACCGGCGCAACGCCGACGATGGCCGCCGCGGCCACGCGCGCATGCTACCCAAACACCGCCCGTCCGCGCCAACCACCCTCGTTTTGTAGGAGCGCCTCTCAGGCGCGAAGCCGCGTGACGTTGATCCGTGCCGCGTGGCTCCGGCCGGAGCGTGGTAACCGGAAACCCTGCCGCGAACCAGGATTCACGCGGCTTCGCGCGCATGGCGCGCTTGTATGGTTTGCCTGTCGGGGCGAGGGACCAGACGCGCATCTGGCCAATGGCACAGACTGTAGGAGATTTGTCCCGCCCCACCCACAGCGCCGATAGGGAATCCATCGGCCGGGCCTGGCG
>JAAYXJ010000032.1 GCA_012515985.1 Gammaproteobacteria bacterium | reverse complement strand
GGATTCATCGCGGCGGTGGAGAAGTCGCAGGAGTATGTGCGCGCGGGGGATGTGTTCCAGGTGGTGCTGAGCCAGCGGCTGTCGGTGCCGTTCAACGCGCGGCCGGTGGACGTGTACCGGGCGCTGCGGGCGCTGAACCCATCCCCGTACATGTACTTCCTGGACGTCGGCGGCACCCAGGTGGTGGGGTCTTCGCCGGAGATCCTGGTGCGCCAGCAGGCTGGGACGGTGACGGTGCGGCCAATCGCCGGGACCCGGCCGCGCGGGGCCACGCCGGCGGCCGATCAGGCGCTGGAGGCCGAGCTGCTGGCCGATCCCAAGGAGCGTGCCGAGCACCTGATGCTGATCGACCTGGGGCGCAACGACGTGGGCCGGGTGTCGGAGCCGGGCAGCGTGGAGCTGGGCGAGCGCTTTGCGATCGAGCGCTACAGCCACGTCATGCACATCGTCAGCGAGGTCACCGGGCGGCTGCGCGAGGGGCTGAGCTACGCGGACGTGCTGCGGGCCACGTTCCCGGCGGGCACGGTGAGCGGGGCGCCCAAGATCCGTGCGCTGGAGATCATCCGCGAGCTGGAGCCGGTCCGGCGCAACGTGTATGCCGGCAGCATCGGCTACATCGGCTGGGACGGGGATGCGGACATGGCCATCGCCATCCGCACCGCGGTCATCCAGGACGGCCGCCTGCACGTGCAGGCCGGCGCGGGCATCGTCCACGATTCCGACCCGCAGAAGGAGTGGGAGGAGACCATGAACAAGGGCCGGGCCCTGTTCCGTGCCGTGGCCGAGGCGGCCAAGGGCCTGTAGCGCGGGTTCGGCCGTCGGCGCCGGTCAGTTCACCCGCCGCACGCTGACCACGGTCGGGTCGTCGGCGTGGTCGATCAGCAGCCGGCGCACCCGGTCCTGCCAGGCCGGGCCGAAGCGGGCGGTGGCGTCGGGGCTTCCAGCCAGGGCGAGGGGGATCAGCGTGCGCATCCCCGGATCGGCCGGGACCGGCGAGGCGTCGAACCGCACCTCCACCGTCGCGCCGGTGTCGTTGCGGCGCATCTGCAGTGCCCCGGCGGAGGGGTCGCCGTAGTGCAGCAGGTTGCGGCGCACGTGGAGGCCGCCCAGCCCCTTGAATCCGCCGGCGCCTGCCGCGCCGGTCACCAGGGTCAGCACCTGTCCGATCACCCCGGCGACGCCATCGTCTTCCGCCTCCGGCAGGCTGACCGTGATGCCGCCGCGTTCGGGCAGTTCATCGCCATAGAGCGCGCGCAGCCCGGCCCGGGCCGACAGCCAGGCCCCGGCGACCGTGGGGCAGGAATGGCCGGCCAGGCGCGCGGCGTCGGCATAGCGGTACTCGATCACCCCGTCGCGGGCGGTGCCAAGCAGCTTCGCCAGGCCGTCGCGCATGCGGATCACCGGGGCGTCGTCGAAGAAGGCGGGAAACGTCATGGCGCCAGTCTGCGGCCCGCCTGCCGCGCGCGCCGTGACCTGGATCAAGGGCGCCGTCGTTGCGCCCGGCGCGCTGCTAAGCTTTCGCACCTTTGCCGCGC
>JAAYXJ010000214.1 GCA_012515985.1 Gammaproteobacteria bacterium | reverse complement strand
CCGGGCGGATTCAGTTAAGGAAGCAGGGTTTTTTCTCACGCCTCGTGTACGGATGGCGCCCCAGACTCTGGCCCCACATCCCCCACGGACCGAGGAAGCCCATGAACAACCTCATTACCAAGCATCCGCGAACCATCCTGGCCGGCGCGCTGTCGGCCGCACTCATGTTTGCCACCGGCGGCGTCATGGCCCAGGAAACCACCCAGGATCGCGACACCACCACCCAGCAGGGCGAGAACCAGGACCAGACCAGCGGCCAGGACGGCATCGCGCATGACCAGCGCAGCCAGGCCCAGGATCACATCGGGCACGACCGCATCCAGACCAGCCGCGACCTCAGCCAGGGCGACCGTGACGATGATCGCGACCGCCCCATGGCCGACCGCGACGGCGACATTGACGGTGACGTGGACGGAGGCCTGTTCGACCGCGACTCCGACCAGCCGATCAATGACACCTGGATCACCACCAAGGTGAAGTCGAGCCTGCTGGCGGACTCGGACGTAGCCGGGACCGAAGTGAGCGTTGAGACCATCAACGGCGTCGTCCACCTGAGCGGCTATGTCGATGACCAGCGCCAGATCGACCGCGCCGTGGAAGTGGCCCGCGACATCGAGGGCGTGACGCGCGTCGAGTCGAGCGGCCTGCAGCTCAAGACCAGCGATACCGACTGATCGACCACAACAAGAAAAACCGGACCTGGTCCGGCTGTTTCACAACTTCGCCGCGGCCCTGAAGCAGGGCCGCGGTTTTTTCATGCGCCCTCTGGTCAGGCCTGGCGGCGCAGGACCTCTATCAGGGCGTTGAGCGCGTCGGTCGCGGTGAAGATCCCGAGCAGCTTGCCATCTTCCTCGTTGACGATGACGCTGCCGATCTTGCGCTCGGACATCAGGAACGCCACCTCGTCGAGCGGCTGCGACGCCGTCACCGAGACGGGGTCTTCGGCCATGATGTCGCTGGCGCGTACCAGGTGCCGCTCCTCCTCGTTGAGCGCGGACGCAACGCGCACGTCGCGCTCACTGATCAGTCCCACCACCTTGCCGTCACGCGTCACCGGGAGGTGGCGGATGCCGCGCTCGCCCATGAGCTGGCGCAGCTCGCCCAGGGACTGGTCCTCGGTGGCGGTGACGGGGTCGGGCGTGGTGAACTCTTCTACCGGAACATTGAGGCGGGACATCTGTTCTCCTTCTCTCGTGCAGGGCTGGCTCAAAGCATACGCTGCAGCACGCCGTCCTTGCGCACCAGGCCGTGCCACAGGGCCGCGCCGATGTGACCGGCCACCAGCAGTACCAGCAACCAGGCCAGCGGCGAATGGATCACGCCGCCGAAGGTGGCGAGCCACTCGATCTCCGGTCCCGGCGCCACCAGCTGCATGCCGAACGCCTTCAGCCCGTAGCCGTTGCCGACCAATATGGAAATGCCGGTCAGCGGCATCAGCACCAGGCCCACGTACAGCGCAATGTGACCTGCCCGGGCCAGCAGGCCGAGCATGGGCGGGGGCGGCGCGGGTGGGCGGTTGTCCTTGTTGCGCAGCGCCCAGGCGATGCGCACGAGGATCAGCACGCCAATCAGCGTGCCGATCGATACATGCCACGGCACCAGGACCTGGCCGACCCAGTGTTCGCCATCGTTAATGCGGTCGAACAGCTTGAGCGCCTGCCAGATGACCAGCACCGCCATGCCCCAGTGGAGCAGGCGGGAGATGGTTCCATAGCGTTCCCGGGTGTCACGGCTCATGATTTCTCCTTCGGTGGCGGGCAGGCCCGCGCCTGCCCCGCCAACGATACCCCCAATTCATGAAGCCGGGTGCGCCTCCAGGGCGCCGGTCCTACGCGACGGAGGCCCGGTCCAGCGCGTCGAGCGCTTCGCCGGGAAGCTTGAGCTGCGCGGCGCCCATGATGTCGTCAAGCTGCTGCACGCTGGTGGCGCTGGCAATGGGCACGACGCTGGGCCGCGACATCAGCCAGGCCAGCGAGACCTGGGCAGGGGTGGCGTTGAGATCGTTGGCCACCTTGCGCAACGCATCCAGCAGGCGCATCCCGCGATCGTCGAAGAACCCCTCAAGGAACGCGGCGCGCGGGACGCCTTCCAGGTCGGCCTTGCTCCTGTACTTTCCGGTGAGGAAGCCGCTGGCCAGGGCGAAGTACGCGACGACGCCGAGCCCCTCTTCCTTCACGACTGCAGCCAGCTCGCCCTCGTAACCCGCGCGGTCGTAGAGGTTGTAGCCAGGCTGGATCACCTCGTAGCGCGACAGCCCCTTCTCGGCCGAGATGCCAAGCGCATCGCGCAGGCGGCCGGCGTTGTAGTTGGAAGCGCCCATGGTCCGGACCTTGCCGGCGTCCACCAGGCGCGAGAATGCCTCCAGCGTCTCCTCCAGCGGCACCTTGTCGTCGTCGATGTGGGCGAAGTACACGTCCAGGTAGTCCGTCTGCAGGCGCCGCAGCGAATCCTCCACCGCTGCTGCAATGTTCGACGCGGACAGCCCCTTGCGCCCGGGCATGCTGCCGACCTTGGTCATGATGACCACATCGTCGCGGCGCCCCCGGCGCGCCAGCCACTTGCCCATCACCGTTTCGGATTCGCCTCCCGACAGGCCCGGCGCCCAGTGCGAGTAGGAATCCGCGGTGTCGATCGCATTGAAGCCGGCCGCGGTGAAACGGTTGAGCAGGTCGAATGAGGTGGATTCGTCGGCCGTCCAGCCGAAGACGTTGCCGCCGAGCACCAGCGGGGCGATTTCAAGGCCGGAACGGCCCAGAGGCTGCTTTTCCATGGAAGTCTCCTGTCGATGGGGGGGCAGGACTGCCAACAATACAGTCCGGCAGAGGGTGATCGGCCCGCCGCTGACCACGTCGCAACGGGCACGGCTGACCCGACCCGATCCGGGCCAGCCTGTGCCCCCTGCATGCTGGCTGCAAACGTGGAAGGAACCGGAAAAAAACAGGACAGCGCATTCCACGCAATCCGCGCCGCCGGGGCCGGCCGGAGCGCGGTGCGGCGTTAAAATGAGGGCTGGTTTCCCCCCAGGAGTCAGTCTTGTCCGAGCGCATCCGCCATCCCCTGTTCCGCGACCGCGTGGTCTCCGCAGAGGCTGCCGCCGAGCGCATTGGCCCCGGCATGACTGTGGCGATGAGCGGCTTCACCGGCGCCGGCTATCCCAAGGCCGTGCCGCAGGCGCTGGCGCGCCGGGTGGAGCAGGCAAACGAGGCCGGCGAGCGCTTCCGGATCAAGGTGCTGACCGGCGCCTCCACTGCGCCGGAGCTGGACGGCGCGTTGGCCAAGGTGGAAGGCATGGAGCTGCGCCTGCCCTACCAGTCCGATCCCAGCGTGCGCGAGCGCATCAACGCCGGCACCCTGGACTACATCGACATCCACCTCAGCCACGTGGCCCAGCACACCTGGTTCGGGTTCTTCGGCGACATCGACGTGGCCGTGGTGGAAGTGGCCGGCATCCGCGAGGACGGCACCCTCATCCCCTCGTCTTCGGTGGGCAACAACAAGACCTGGCTGGAGCAGGCCGACCAGGTGATCCTGGAGGTCAACCGCTGGCAGCCGGAGGCGCTGGACGGCATGCACGACATCTACTACGGCACCGCCCTGCCGCCCAACCGCATGCCGATCCCGCTGGTGCAGCCCGACGACCGCATCGGCGAGCCCTGGCTGCGGGTGGACCCGGACAAGGTGATCGCGGTGGTGGAGACCAACGCCCCCGACCGCAACACCCCCTTCAGCCCGCCGGACGAGGCTTCGAAGCAGATCGCCGGCCACCTGCTCGACTTCCTCGCCCATGAGATCAAGCGCGGCCGCCTGACCGACAAGCTGCTGCCGCTGCAGTCGGGCGTGGGCAACATTGCCAACGCCGTGCTCGCTGGCCTGGCCGACGGCGGCTACTCCGGCCTGACCGCCTACACCGAGGTCATCCAGGATGGCATGCTCCAGCTCATCAAGGACGGCGTGCTGCGCATGGCCTCGGCCACCTCGTTCTCGCTCAGCCCGGACGGGATCGAGGAGTTCAACGCCAACATCGATTTCTACAGCAAGCGGATCCTGCTGCGCCCGCAGGAGATCTCCAACCACCCGGAGATCATCCGGCGCCTGGGCTGCATTGCCATGAACGGCATGATCGAGGCCGACATCTACGGCAACGTCAACTCCACCCACATCACCGCCAGCCGGATCATGAACGGCATCGGCGGCTCCGGCGACTTCGCCCGAAACGGCTACCTCTCCATCTTCATGTCGCCCAGCACCGCCAAGGGCGGCAAGGTCTCGGCCATCGTGCCGATGGTGAGCCACGTCGACCACACCGAGCACGACACCATGGTGCTTGTGACCGAACAGGGCCTGGCCGACCTGCGTGGCCTCTCGCCCGCGCGCCGCGCGGAGAAGATCATTGAAAAATGTGCGCACCCCGACTTCAAGCCGCTGCTGCAGGACTACTTCGACCGCGCCCGCCGGGATGGACCGGGGCGGCATACGCCCCACCTGCTGGGCGAGGCGCTCTCGTGGCACCAGCGATTGGTGGAGACCGGGGACATGCGGCCGGGTGCCAAGGGCTGAGGAAACAGGGCGCACAGCCACAACAACTGCCCGCGGCCGACCGATGCTGCTACGACTGGTAGCGCGTGGGCGCCAGCCCATCGGGCCCCGCGACATGCGTTTCCATACCCGGCACTACATCCGTGTTGTGTGCTGACGCACACAGCCAGCCATCTTCTCCGCGGCGCATCACGAAGGAAAAGATCGTGGTGCGCTCGCCGGGCCTCTCCACCCCCGCCACGGGCGACTGCCCCGAGAGACGCATCCGCGCGTGCACCACGGCCACATCCGCCGCCAACGGCTTCATCCGCACGGTGGAAACGCTGAGCGTTGACTCGTTGAAGATCCGCTCCAGACCATAGGCATGCGCCTTGCGGATCGCCTCGCTGTCATGCCACCAGAGGCCGGTGACGTTGACGAACTCGGCGTCGGGCTCGAAGAGCGCGGCGAGCTGGTCGGCATTGCGTGCGTTCCAGGCCTTGGTGAAGGCGTGGGGCAT
>JAAYXJ010000213.1 GCA_012515985.1 Gammaproteobacteria bacterium | reverse complement strand
GCGGACGATCTTGACGGCGTTGGGGTCGAAAAGCACGGCCGCGTCCACGATGGCTTCGGCAAGCGTTGCCATGGGGGCGCCGGATTCGACCAGGGTGGCGGCAACCGCCCGGATGCCAGACGCCGGTGCGAAAGGCTCATCGCCCTGCAGGTTCACAACGACGGTGTCGTCGGCCCAGCCGGCGATGTCCGCGCATTCGGCAAGACGGTCGGTGCCCGAAACGTGTTCGGGCGACGTCATGGCCACCTGGATGCCGGTGCCGTCGAGCGCGTCGGCGATGCGCTGGTCGTCGGTGGCAACGCGCACTTCGCGCGCGCCGGCCGCGAGCGCGCGACGGGCAACGTGCACGATCATGGGTTCGCCGGCGATCAGCTGCAGCGGCTTGCCTGGAAGGCGCGTGGATGCGTGCCGTGCCGGGATGGCAACGACGAAGTCTGCTGGTGCGGTCATGCGTTGATTCTCGCATGCGCGTGGGAGGCGCGATGAGACGTCCCGCGCAAGCCTATTGATCGGGCCGCGGCCCCACCCGGTCCAGCAGTGAAATCCAGAATGCCTCCGGAAGATGGGCCGTGACCGGCACGCTGAAATGCCGCTCCCCCGCGAACGGCCGGCACTTCACCGCGTCCTTCTCGGTCATCAGCACCGGCAGGTCGCTTCCAAACTGGAGGTCACCGGCGCTGTAGCGGTGGTGGTCGGGGAATGCATGCGGAACGACGGCGATGCGATTCGCGCGAAGGGTGCTGAAGAAGCGCTCCGGGTCGCCGATGCCAGCCACGGCATGCACGCGGCGGTCGGCAAAGGCCTGCAGCGGCAGCGGCCGGCCGCCGAGCAGCGGACGTGCGGAAGAGGTTTCCAGGCGCATGGGCCATTCGCCGAACCCGGGTTCGGCGACCGGCGCGCTGCCGCCATTCACCACGCGGAAGTCGCGGCGGCCGCCGCGATCCGCCCGCTCGCGCAGCGGCCCGGCGGGAATCAGCCGGCCGTTGCCGTAGCGGCGGCGGCCGTCGATGACTTCGATCTCGATGTCGCGGCGCAGGGAGTAATGCTGCAGGCCGTCGTCGCAGACGATGATGTCGCAGCCGGCATCCGCGAGCGCCCGGGCAGCGGCAGCGCGGTCGCGGTCAACCCGCACCGGGGCCCCGGTGCGGGCGGCGATGAGGACGGGTTCGTCACCGCCCTGGCGCGGATCGGTATCCGCCTCCACCCAGCGCGCGAGCCTGTCGTCCTCGCGCCCATAGCCGCGGCTGGCCACGCCGGGGGTCCAGCCCTCGGTGCGCAGGCGCTCGACCAGGGCGATGGCAAGGGGGGTCTTGCCGCTGCCGCCGGCAATGAGGTTGCCGACGACGATCACCGGCACGTCAACGCCACGGCTGCGCTTCAGGCCCTTGTCGTACAGCCAGCGGCGCGTTGACACGGCGGCGCCGTACACATGCGAGAGGGCCCGCGCGGCAACCGGCACCCGCCCACCCTCGAACCACCACGAGGGCGCCTTACGTGCCATCCCGCATCCCCCGGGACATCATTCCGGGGCCTCGCGGAACTGCATCTGGTGCAGGTGGGCGTAGAGGCCGCCCCGCTCCAGCAGTTCGGCATGGGTGCCCTGCTCCACCAGCCGGCCCTCATCGAGCACCAGCACCTGGTCGGCGTGCTCGATGGTGGACAGGCGGTGGGCGATGACCAGCGTGGTGCGGTCGGGCATCAGGCGGGTGAGCGCGTCCTGCACCAGGCGCTCGGATTCGGTGTCCAGGGCCGCGGTGGCTTCATCCAGGATCAGGATCGGCGCGTCGCGCAGGATCGCGCGGGCAATGGCCAGGCGCTGGCGCTGGCCGCCGGAGAGCAGCGAGCCGTTCTCGCCGATCGGGGTATCCATGCCCTGCGGCAGCTTGTCGATGAACTCCAGCGCGTTGGCATCGGCGGCTGCCTGCCGCAGGGCCTGTTCGTCGGCGTCTGCGGCGTAGGCGATGTTGGCGGCCACGCTGTCGTCAAACAGCATCACCCGCTGGCCCACCAGGGCGATCTGGCGGCGCAGGTCGGCCAGCCGGTAGTCCTCCAGCGGACGGCCATCCAGGGTGATGCGGCCGGAACTGGGCTCGTAGAAGCGCGGTACCAG
>JAAYXJ010000031.1 GCA_012515985.1 Gammaproteobacteria bacterium | reverse complement strand
GCGCTGGCCGGAATAGGTCAGGCGTACGGACTCCCCGTCCTCCCCCGGCGCGGCGCCGAGCATGATCTCGCTGCACTGGAAGTTGAGCCGCTCGCCCGGGCCCAGCGCGTCGAACACGGCGGAGGGCGCGGGCAGCCCCGCTGCTGCGGGCTGCTGGGCGGCAGGCGTGCCGGGATCGCAGGCCGCCACCGCGGCGGCCACGGCAAGGGCCGGGATGAACCGGATCGGGAGGGTCGTACCTGGAGTTTCCATGGCAATGCTCCTTCGTCTCGGATCGTGGCAGCGCAAGGCATGCGCTGGCGCGCCCCGAGCATAGGACAGCTTGGATCAGCGCGGCGTGCAGGCCCCAAGGCCCCATTCAAGGCGTCCAGCTGGCTCGATATACGGGGTACAGCCCGAGCTGCCCGTCCCAGGCCGGATGGCGCTGGTAGAAGAAGTCCAGCCGGGCCCGCGGGCTGCCGGCGAAATCGGGATCCTCCCGCAGCCGCCGCTCGAAGGTTTCCCTCAGCACCGGATCGGCGGCAAGCATCTCCCGGGCGACCGCCTCGGCCACGTATGCCTCCATGTATTCCTTGCGCTCGAAGTGGCTGTTGAAGCGACCCCAGGCCGCGTGGGAGTCAGGCGCCAACGGCTCGAACAGCGCCACCACCAGCCGCGCGGCCGGCTGGGCGATGGGTACGAACAGGCTGCCTGCGGGCAGGTCACGGCGCTCCTGCGTCCATTCGCCCTCCAGTCCCATGCGCTGGCGGCCCTCCATGGAAGTCGCCGCCGGTGTCCACGACGAGGCGCGGAAGGTTTCCACTTCGGCCCCCGGGCGGGCGCCGTCCAGGCGCTGGAACTGCAGGCCGTGGAGCTCCAGGTGTGCCGCCACCCAGTCCGCGTGCGCAGCCGGCACCACGTATCCACCGCGCGGGGCGCGCGCGCTGAGGGCAGGCACCAGCTCGTCGCGCAGCGGCACGTTCCACACCTGCGGCGTGCCCTCGTCGTAGCGGGTGGCGAGGCTCCCAGAGATGTCCGAAGGCGTGCGGGTCCATGCGTAGCCCCGGAACGCGATGGTCCGGGCCCGGTCGGTGGCCTTCCACTCCAGCGGCACCGGCTCGCCGCCAAGGCCGAGGGCGCGGTCGTCGGCCCGGCGGGCAGCGTCCAGCCAGTCCTTGCCGTGGCGGGCGACACGCTCGAGCACCGAGACGGCGGTGTTGCGGGTGGTGCGCACCCGCTCCGGGTACTCCTTCCAGGAGTGGGTTTCCACCAGCATTGAGAAGCGGTTGCGCAGCAGGAAGTAGCCGGTGGAAAAGCGCGGTGGATAAACGTTGTCGATGAAACCCGACCCGGGATTGTCGTATTCGGCCAGCGAGGGATAGAAGGGCAGCGGCAGCGAGCCATGCGCGGACAGGTCGGCGATGACGCCGTCGCGCAGCTCCCGCCCCACCGTGCGCAGGGTTTCGTCCCCCGCATGCAGCGGCTCCACCTGGATGGCGATGTCGTGTTCGAATTGGGCGCCATTGGTGGCGTGCAGGTCCACCTGCAGCAGCGGGTCCCAGGCGTTCAACAGCCGCAGCATCGCCTGCATCTCGGGCGAGTCGGCCTTGGCATAGTCACGGTTGAGGTTGAGGTTCCGGGCGGTCGCGCGCCAGCCCGATTCCCGCGGGCCGCGCTGGTTGGGACGGTTCCATGCTTCGAAGCGCTCGTGGCCGTCGACGTTGAACACCGGCACGAAAAGCCAGACCAGGCTCTCGAGCGCTCCCGGGGCGGCGTCGCCCGCCAGCACTTCGCGCAGGGCCAGGAAGCCCGCGTCCTTGCCGTCAGCTTCGCCCGGGTGGATGCCGCCCTGCACCAGCACCACCGGCAGCCCGCGCGCACGCGCCTGCTCAGGTTCGAGCGCGCCGGTGCGGGTGATGGCCAGCGCCTTCATCGGCCGGCCCTCGGGGCTGGTGCCGAAGTCGAAACAGCGCACCGCGTCTGGATGGGCGCTGGCGAACGACTCGCACATCTCGACCACTTCCTGGTAGCGCCCGGTCTCCGCGAAGCCGGTGCGCTCGGCATGGGTTGTGAGGGCCGCCGGCGGCGTCGCCGCGACCGCGGCCGGCGCGCCCAGCGCCAGCAGGAGGGAGGGCAGGAAGAAGAAGCTGCGGCTTGGTCGGAACATCGAAAGCGCTTCGCAAATCACGGGCCGGCAATGATGCCTGCTTCGCAGGGTCTTCCGCAGCCGCGCCGGCGGGCCGCCCCTGTAACATGCAGCGGCCCCGGACCCACGAAGCCGCCCATGGAATCAATCGTCACCCTGGCCATCACCGGCGTCACCGTCTTCGTGTCCTGGCGCGCCTTCAACGACCAGTCGCTGATGGCGCGGCTGATCCTGTGGCCGCCCGCCATCGCGCGTCACCGCCAGTACGAACGGCTGCTCACCCACGGATTCATCCATGCCGACTGGATGCACCTGCTGTTCAACATGATCACCCTGTTCTTCTTTGGCCGGGTCATGGAGGTGTTCTTCTCCCAACGCATCGGATCGCTGGGCTTTCTGGCGTTCTACCTGTCGGCAATCGTGGTGGCGATCCTTCCCACGTACATGCGTCACCAGAAGGATGCCAATTACCGCAGTCTCGGCGCCTCGGGCGCGGTGTCGGCGGTGCTGTTCTCGTTCGTGCTGCTGGCGCCCTGGGAGAAGCTGTACATCATCCCGATCCCGTTCGGGATCCCGGCCTTCGTGTTCGCCGGGTTCTACATCGGCTACAGCATCTGGATGGACCGGCAGGGCGGGGACAACGTCAACCACAGCGCGCACCTGTGGGGTGCGGCCTACGGCATGCTTTTCACGGTGCTGCTCGAACCGCGGGTGGCCGCCGCCTTCCTCCAGCAGCTGCTCAACCCCTGAGGTCCTCATCACGCCTGCAGCCGGTCTGTGATATTCGAAGGGGCAGGCACACCTGCGCGGCAGCGCCGCGGCTCTTCGAGGAGGAACGATGCAGATCACCCGTGCAAAGGCGAACGCCCTGCTCAACAAGGGCGAGATGACGCTTTACGACGAGAGCAGGCACAACCCGATCCGCGGATTCACCGCCGCGCAGCTGGAAACGCGCATCAAGCGTGCCCGCGCTGCGCGCGACCGCAGCCGCGACCTCGCCAAACGGCAGAAACTGTCGTCGCGGGCGAGTACCGGCAGCAAGCGCGGGACGAGCGGTTCGGCAAACCAGCGCAGCCTGGACAAGGCCGCGATCCTTGCCGATATCCTCGACCGGTTCGAGGCCCGGCTGAAGGAGGTGAAGCAGGCCGGAAGGGAAGAGTCCCGGGCGACGGCGAAGAAGACCTCCGCCCGCAAGACCGCGGGCAGCAAGAAGTCCGCCCGCAGGTCCGAACGCCGCGAGGGCCGGCAGGCCGCGCGCCAGGCATCGAAGGCCACGCCGGTGGCGAAAACGGCGGTAAAGAAAGCCGCAAAAAAGGCCGCCAGCAACACGCCACGCAAGTCCGCGGCCAAAAAGGTGACCCCCAGGCAGGCGCTTCGCAGCACCCGCAAACTGCTTGAAGCCAAGCAGGAAGCGGCCCGGCAGCCCAAGCCGTGGGAGGCTCCCGTCGCCCATGGCAGCCAGGTCGGGAGCGATGGATTCCAGTCCACCGAAGCGGCCCGGCGGGCAGAGGAATTGCAGGCTGCTGAAAGCCGGATGCCTGCGATCCACGGCAGTGCCGGGACGCGCGGCCGCATCAACCAGGGCAAGCGGGACAGCAAGGGCGGCCACTGACGGCCGTTCCGGGCGCGGCCGCGGGGGGGGCCGGGCCCACTTGCGGCGGTGCAGCACTTCCCGTTCACACTTGTGGGACAAAGTAGGGTATTGTGCGCTCACTGTTCAAAGCGGGATCACGGTACATCGTGGCTCCGATGCGGTAGATCAGCAGTTGCACGGTTGGCTCCGGCCGGTCGGGACGATCCGCTCCATCGCTTTCGCGTTACCCCTTGCTCGACAGTCGCGGCCCGCGTTGCGGTCCGTGTTCCAACCAACACTGTGTTTTTGAGGAGTAACGAGATGTCTGATCGCCAGACCGGTACCGTCAAGTGGTTCAACGACGCCAAGGGCTTCGGCTTCATCACCCCTGAGAACGGCCAGGACGTGTTTGTCCACTTCCGTTCCATCCAGGGCACCGGCTTCAAGTCGCTGCAGGAAGGCCAGCAGGTCTCCTTCAAGGTGGTGCAGGGCCAGAAGGGCCTGCAGGCTGACGAAGTCCAGCCGCTGTAATTTCCGGTTTGCCGGAAGAATGGAAAACCCGGCTCCGGCCGGGTTTTTCTTTGGCCGGCGTTTGCCGGGCCATCACGCGGGCAGTCCTATCTTCCCCGTTCAGGACGTATGGACGGACAGGAGGGGAGTGTTGATGAGGATGCGAAGCTGGCCACTGTGCCTGGTGGCGGTGCTGGGCTTGGCTGGATGCGGGGTGGACGAAAGCGGTCGCGGCGGGCCCGCGGACGGAAGCGCGGCCACGGCGGAATCGGGGCCGGCTGCAGCGCCGGCGCGCAGTACCGATCCGCGCCCCGTGCCGGCGCTGGAAGATGTGATGGAGCGCGACCCGCGGTATCTCGTGGGGATCAGCTTCCCGGATGCGGCGCGCCGCTATCCCGGCCTGGCAGCGGCGCTGGATGCCTATGCCCGGGAAGCGCGTGCCGACCTCGACGAGGCGGTGGCCAGCCTGGGCGACGGCAGGCCCACCGCGCCCTACGACCTGGCGCTGGATTTCTCGATGCTGGTGGAAACGCCACGTGTGGTGGCGGTGCAGGCCGAGGGCAGCACCTATACCGGGGGTGCGCACGGCAATCCGCTGGTGGCCCGCTTCGTGTGGCTGCCGCAGCAGGAAAAGATGCTCGAGGCCCGCGATCTGATTGCCGATGACGAAGGCTGGCGGGCGCTGTCGGACCATGTGCGCGAACAGCTGCATGCGCAGCTGTTCGAACGTGTGGATGCCTGGGACCTGGAGCCGGACGAGCGCCAGCAGCTGGTGCGATCGGGCGGGCGGATGATCGAGGATGGTTCAGGGCCGGAGCCCGGTAACTTCGAGCATTTCGAGCCCCAGATGGGCCCCGACGGGCGCATCCAGGCGCTGAGGTTCGTGTTCCCGCCGTACCAGGTCGGCCCTTATTCGGACGGTACCCACTACGTGACCGTGCCGGCCGAAATCCTGCTTCCGCACGTGGCCGAAGACTACAGGGATCTGTTCGTGGGCGGCTGACGACGCGGACCAGCGCTGTTAAGGTCGGCCCCGTACTCCTCTGCGGACGACGAAGGGGTGGTGATGGAAAACGGTGATCGTTACCAACGGCGCGTGCAGGCCCTGCTGGAAGGAACCGGCATCAGCATCGGCGGCGGACACGCATGGGACCCGCAGGTCCACAACGACGGGTTCTACGCTCGCGTGCTGGGCCAGGGCTCGCTCGGGCTGGGCGAGTCCTACATGGATGGGTGGTGGGATGCAGGGTCGCTGGACGGGTTCATCCTGCGGCTGCTGCAGGCGCGGCTCGACGAGCGCGTGTACGGGGCCGCCGAGATCGCCGGCGGGATCGGCGCGTGGCTGGTGAACCGCCAGCGCGGGCGCCGCAGCTTCGAAGTGGGCGAGCGCCACTACGACCTGGGCAACGACCTGTACGAGGCCATGCTGGGCAAGCGCATGGTCTACAGCTGCGGATATTGGCGACAGGCCACGAACCTGGACGATGCGCAGGAGGCCAAGCTGGACCTGGCCTGCCGCAAGCTCGGCCTGGAGTCGGGAATGCGGTTGCTGGACATCGGCTGCGGCTGGGGTGAGATGCTGAAGTTCGCGGCGGAAAAGTACGGGGTCGAGGGCGTCGGGGTGACGATCTCCCGGCAGCAGGCCGAGTACGCACGGGAACTGTGCGAAGGGCTGCCGGTGGAGATCCGGCTGCAGGATTACCGGGATCTGGATGAGCAGTTCGACCGGATCGTTTCGATCGGGATGTTCGAGCACGTGGGGGTGCGCAATTACCGCACGTTCTTCCGGGTGGCGCGGCGGTGCCTGGAGCCCGAGGGGCTGATGCTGCTGCATACGATCGGGAGCAACGTGTCGCGCAACCGGACGGATCCGTGGATCGCGAAGTACATCTTCCCCAATTCGATGATTCCTTCGGCGGCGCAGGTGACGCGGGCGCTGGAGCGGAAGTTCGTGATCGAGGATTGGCACAATTTCGGTGCGGATTACGATCGCACGCTGCAGGCGTGGCGGGAGAACATCGAGGCCGCGTGGGAGGATCTGCCGGAGCGGTATGACGAGCGGTTCCGGCGGATGTGGCGGTTTTACCTGGCGGGATCGATGGCGAGCTTCCGGGCGCGGCGGATCAATCTGTGGCAGATCGTGTTGTCGCCGGAGGGGGTGCCTGGGGGGTATGTGGCGCCGCGGTGATCCGGGATTTGGCCCGGGTGTGGCTTCGATCGATGTTGCTGTGAGCTGACGGGCCCCGTCGCGGCCGGGAGGCCTTTTCGCTCCATGTCCCCCGGCCTCCGCCTGCGGCTGCGGCCTCCTCCTTT